>JAAYNN010000076.1 GCA_012520835.1 Dehalococcoidales bacterium | reverse complement strand
GGAGCCGCACAAGCTGGCCAGAGAAATCTCGCTCGGCAAGGCCGACTCGGTGGCATGGAAGTATCCCGATGCTTTGGTCATCGGGGTGGATACCTTCGGTATTCTCGGCAACAGAATACTGGGGAAGCCGGAAACGGAAGATGAAGCGCGTGAAATGCTTGCTGCTATCAGCGGCCGCTGGCACCTGGTGATAACCGGCTTTACCGTCATCGATACTGCCTGCGGCAAAATCGTATCCCATTCCGTTGAAACGAAAGTCTATATACGTAAAATATCGCCTGAAGAAATCGAAGCCTATATCAAGACGGGCGAGCCGCTCGGAAAAGCCGGGGGATATGCCATACAGGGGCTGGGGGCTTTATTCGTCGAGAAAATTGAGGGCGATTACTTCAATGTGGTCGGGCTTCCCATGTATGCACTGATGAATACCCTCAGGGAATTCGACATCAGCATAATATAAGATCCTCTTTTGATGTAGAGTGCTTCGGCGAGATATTATACTGCTCCCTATGTTGAGTTTCTCTCCGCACGAATCCAGCATGACAGGACGCTCCTCACTCCATCCCCCGGACAAAAGAGGCGGCGCTTTCACCTGCTACGTAACCGGTGGAGAAGGCGGCCTGCAGGTTGTAGCCGCCGGTTTCGGCATCGATATCCATCACCTCGCCGCAGAAATAAAGACCTTCCACCAGCTTCGATGCCATCGTTTTCGGATCTATTTCTTTTAATGAAACACCGCCGGCAGTCACCATGGCCGATGAAAGCGGCAGGGTTGATTTTATATTGAAGCGCAGCGATTTTAACAGCATCAGCAGCCTTTTCCTTTCGGCAGCGTTAATCTGATTCCCGCACTTCTCCGCCTGAATGTGCGACATTTGCACGAACGGGTCTATCAGCTTCTGCGGCAGCAGTTCCCGCAGTATATTGCGGTAGCTGCGCTTGCTGAAATCATCGAAATCACGCTGCAGGCGTTCTTCCAGTTCTTTAAAACCGAGTGCCGGTTTTAAGTCGATAGCCACACTGACATGTCCTTTCTCCAGCGCTTCGGCAACAGATAAGCTCATCAGGAGTGTAATAGGCCCTCCGATGCCGAAGTGGGTCATCATCATATCTCCCATGCGGCTTTCGATGACCGGCGGCTTCGGGCTTTTGCCGGGAATCCCGCGCCCGCAGTCTTTTTGCGGTGTAATCGCTGCGTCGATTCTATCCGCAGAGCACTGATAGGCGGTCAGGCGCACGTTTTGCAGAGTTACCCCCTGCATGCTTTTTGCCAGCTCGATTTCTTCCACCACCAGAGGTACCAGCGCAGGCCTCAAGGGTACGATGGTATGATTCAAGGCTGCCGCCAGGCGGTATCCGTCTCCGGTGGAACCGGTAGCCGGAAAGGATGCTCCGCCGGTAGCAATGATAACCGCCCTGCCCGGATAAAATTTTGTTTCGCTTTTTACGCCCGTTATTTTTCCCTCTTCCGTGACAATCCCAACTGCTTTGATGCCTGTTTGCAGGCTGACATTATGATTTGCAGCGTATTTTATCAGGGCGTCGACCACATCTGCGGCGTTGTCGGAAACCGGGAAAACTCTGCCGCCGCGTTCGGTCTTGGTTCCGACACCGTAGCGTTTTAAAAGTGCCAGCAATTCATCGCGGAAGTACCTGCTGAAGGCATTGTAGAGGAATCTGCCGTTAGGACCGAACATGGGTATGAACTCTTCGAGCTCCCTGGCGTTGGTGATGTTGCAGCGGGTCTTGCCGCTGATGAGGATTTTGTTGCCGGGGGAGGTGTTTTTTTCCAGCAGAAGCACCTTTGCACCCGCTTCCGCCGCCCGGCCGGCTGCCAGTAAACCGCCGGCGCCGGCGCCGATAACTATTATTTGATTACTGTCCATCAGGTATATAAGTGTACCTATTTTTTTAATTTACCACAATAACAGCGCGAAGTTCCTCTTATAAAACTGAGTTCGTGGAAAGCTTTAAAACGGGAAAACCGTCCTGATTAGAATCATGTAGCAGAATGTGCCGCCGGCAATGCTCCAGAAGATATTTTTTCTCCACAGGTGAAGGATGACAACCACGGCTACGGAAATCAATTCCGCCAGCCCGAAGGGGAACTCCGTCAGGTTGATTGATTTCAGACAGTAAATCACCAGCGTTGCCATTATAGCGCCCGGAAGGGCTTTCCCCAGGTAGGTTATGAACTTCGGTATTTCCTTTCTTTTGCCGAATATCACGAAAGGCACCGCCCTGGTTACCCAGGTCATGACGGCAGTTACCGCAAAGATAGCAATGGCATGCCAAACAGAAATAGTCATGACGCAGTATCCTCTTTTACTGTTTCGATGCGCCGTCTTAAAAATGTCAGCACCAGTACTGTAAAGCACAGTGAGGGCAGTATAAAATTATCGGGTCCCATTATCAGCAGGAACAACACGGCGGAGATAAAACCGATAATGACCGGGGTAATCGCCTTGACCTGCTTGATATGGTTTATGAGCAGGATGATGAATAGGGCCGTCATGCAGAAATCTATTCCGGTCAGATCGAAGGGAATCAGCGTGCCGATAAGTACACCGAGTACCGAGCCGCCAATCCACCAGCAATGATTGAACATGGAAATCAAAAAGGCGGCTTTATCGCGGTCAATACCTTCCGGGTATTTGCAGGTGCTCAGTAAAACATAGGTTTCGTCTGTTAGCGATAACACCATATAGGGATATTTCCATCCCATGCGTCGGTACTGGTCGATAAATCCCAGCCCGTAAAAAACATGCCTGGAATTGATAAGCAGCGTCATGAGAGCTACCGTGATAAGCGGCGCTCCGGTAACAAGCAGCGGCACCATAAAATATTGCATCGCTCCGGCATAGATGAAAAGGCTGCCGAAAAAAGCCCACAGGGCATTGTAGCCGGCTTCCTGAAGCATGATGCCGAATCCGATACCCAGAAACATGTACCCGAAGATTATCGGGACGGTCTTTTTAAATGCAAACGATACCGTCTTGTTAATTTCTACTAAACCTCGAATTTGATCTGCAGTCCTCTTATTAAATATAAACGTGCCGGTAGCAGCCTGAAGCAACAGGAAGTTATTATAACACTAAGAGACAACCAGATAAACAATCCGGATTTTTAATCCGCTTTTGGAGCCGTCATCCGGAGAAATCGCAGTCAATCCTGCATGTGCAACAATCAACCTGATATGAGCGAAGTGGAGTGAAGCGCCAGCCCCCTTTTTTGTTCGGTCGAATATTTCGGGTCTGTCAGTTTTCTGTTGCCAGATTGGCTATGATACTGGCATAAAATGGTGGAGCTGAGGGGATTCGAACCCCTGACCCCTGCGATGCGAACGCAATGCTCTCCCAGCTGAGCTACAGCCCCAATGCATAAAATTATAGCATATTTTTTAGAAATCTTTTCCATCCCCATGCCCGTGTACAAGGCATACTTATTTCAGGGTATGGAGTGCTGCCTGTGCATCCAAAATGCCAAACCAGCCTTCAGCCTATCTCTCTATCACTTGCTGCATTGCTGCGTTTGGATTTCCGTTTTACGTCTTTTTAAACCATATCAGGACGGCCGCAGCAGGATTTTTCATCCATGCTGTATGATTGATATTCCCTTGTCAGTTAATCGCAATGTTGTTATACTTTGTTATACTGAAGAAGTTATTCAAATGCAGGGATGTAGAAATAAAATGGAATTTGAAACGATAATCGGGCTGGAAGTGCATGCCCAACTGATGACCAAGAGCAAAATGTACTGCCGTTGCAGTGCGGATTATTCCAGCGATACGCCCAACACCCATGTCTGCCCGCTCTGCATGGGAATGCCGGGTACTCTGCCTACCCTCAACAAGCAGGCAGTCGAGTTCGGCATAATGACGGCGCTGGCTCTAAACTGCGAAATATCCGAATTCACCAAGTTCGACCGCAAGAATTACCACTATCCCGACTTGATGAAGGGCTACCAGATTTCGCAGTTCGACTATCCGGTGGGAATCAAAGGCTGGATGGAAATCGAAGCGGGCGGCCAGAAAAAGAGGGCCGGCATCAACCGCGTGCACCTGGAAGAGGATGTTGCCAAGCTTTCGCATCATCCGGTTGAGAACGGCGAGTCTTATTCGCTGGTGGATATCAACCGCTCCGGCATGCCGCTGATGGAAATCGTGGGAGAGCCGGATTTGCGTTCACCCGAGGAAGCACGTGAATACCTTATAAAATTGCGCAGCATATTGCAGTACCTGGGTGTTTCCAACGCCAACATGGAAGAGGGGAGTTTCCGCTGCGATGCCAATATTAGCATCCGCCCGGTCGGCACCACGGAATTCCTGTCTAAAGTGGAAGTCAAGAACATGAACAGTTTCAAGGCTGTCTACAAGGCGCTCGAATACGAGGCCGAAAGGCAGCGCAGGGCTTTTATTAAAGGTGAAAAGATACTGCAGGAAACGAGGGGCTGGGTGGAGGAACCCGGCAAGACGGTTTCGCAGCGCAGCAAGGAATATGCGCACGATTACCGCTACTTCCCGGAGCCGGACCTGCCTCCTTTGACCATCTCCCGCGACTGGGTGGAGCAGGTCAGAGCCAGGCTGCCGGAACTGCCGGAAGCGCGCCGCGACCGTTTCATGACACAGTATGCATTGCCGCTTTACGATGCCAATCTGTTAACCGTCTCCAAGGCGATGGCGGAATATTTCGAGAAAGCGGTTAAAGCAAGTAAAAATATCCAGCCGAAAGAGATCGCCAATTGGCTTTTAGGCCCTGTAAGCGGCATCATCAATGCCGATTCGGCGGATATCGAAAAGTTCAGCAGTCAGGTTTCATGCCAGCGGCTGGTGCATTTGCTGGAAGTCAATGCCGCCGGAACGGTAAGCACTGCCAGCGCCAAGGCGGTTTTGGAAGAAATGTATAAGAGCGGCAGGGATGCCGATACCATAATCAGCGAACAGGGTTTGGGGCAGATCAGCGACAGCGCTGAAATCGAGAAATACGCTGTGGAAATCATCGCCGCCAATCCGCAGGCGGTAGCGGACTACCGTGCTGGCAAGGAAGCATCGCTTAAATTCCTGGTCGGACAGATGATGCGTCTAACCCGCGGCAGGACCAATCCCAACATGGCGGCTGAACTCATTAAAAAGAAACTAGAGGAAGGATAATATGGAAACCTATTTAATTATTGCTCAGATGGTGCTCTCGGTGGCGCTGGTGGCTCTGATACTTCTGCAGTCGAAGGGCAGCGGCGGGCTGGGGGGTATCTTCGGACAGGCCGATTCGGTGTACAGGACGAGGCGCGGACTGGAAAAGACTGTTTTCCAGCTTACCATCGTCGTCGTGATATTGTTTATCGCTGTTGCACTTCTTATGCTCAAGCTGAGTTAAGCCGGGGGTTGAGCAGATGCGTTCGGTGATAACACTGACCAGCGATTTCGGTTTGTGTGACGGTTATGTCGCCTCGATGAAAGGGGCGATACTTGGCATAAGCCCGGAAGCCAGTATCGTCGATATCAGCCACGAAATAAAGCCGCAGGATATTCATCAGGCGGCTTTTGTGTTGGCAACAGCCGTTCCTCATTTTCCTCCCAAAACCATTCACGTGGTCGTGGTCGATCCGGATGTCGGCACGGAGCGGCCGGCTATTATCGTCAAAACCGTTTCAGGGTATTTCGTTACCCCCGATAACGGCTCTTTGAGCTATGTGTTAAAGCCCTATCTTATCAATCCACAGCCATCAGGTGGCAGTGTTTCCGTTAAAACGGGGTTCAAATCCGAGCTTGCTCTGAAAGTCATCAAAATCACGGATAGAAGTTTCTGCCAGTCTCCTGTCAGCAATACCTTTCACGGGCGCGATATCTTCGCTCCGGCGGCGGCTTATCTGTCCATCGGGAAAAATCTTTTCGACTTTGGAGAGGAGGCTGAAACCATCGAAATGTTAGCCTTGACTGCTCCGCAGAATAATCCCGACGGTTCGGTAACAGGGCATATCATTCATATCGATCATTTCGGCAACCTGATAACCGATATAACGTCTTCCGATATCACTCAAAAGCGGGATTCTGCCGTTATCGAGGTCGGTAAAGAACACATTAAGGGTATCAGCAAAACCTATGCCGCGGGGCCGGATTTACTGGCTTATATCGGCTCGAGCGGATACCTCGAAATAGCTGTTAAAAACGGGCATGCCGCTTCACAACTTGCCGTTAAAACGGGAGATACAGTAAAATTATGCGATTTGCACAGAGGATAAAAGGAGACAAATGAGTAAATTAGCGCTCTGGTTCAAGGAAACAAGGCCTCAATTTCTGATTCTTTCCGTGGTTCTTACTTTTCTGGGTACGGTTATTGCCTGGTATCACGGCTCTTTCAATATCTGGTATGCGTTGCTTGCCGGGCTCGGCCTGACCCTTACTCACGGCAGCGTCAATGCCATCAACGATTACTTCGATTACAAGAGCGGCATCGATTTGCACGTCAAGCGTACTCCTTTTTCCGGCGGCAGCGGCCTGCTTCCCGAAGGCAAGATTTCCCTGAAGCAGACACTGGGTGTGGGGATAGTCACTTCTCTGATTGCGCTGGGTATCGGCATCTTTTTTATTGTCGTGAGCGGCTGGCAACTTATCCCGCTGTTGGTGGTAGCCGGCATCATCCTCGTTTTATATACGCCTGTAATCTTAAAAACAACATGGCCGGAGTGGTCTCCCGGAGTCGGACTGGGTATTATGCCGATACTGGGTTTTTATTTCGTGCAGACCGGTGAATACAGCTGGGTAGTTTTACTGGCTGCGATTCCCTCCGGCATCATGGTTCACAACCTTTTGTTTATCAATGAATTCCCCGACGTCGAAGCCGACCGCATCGGCAAGCGGCGCACCACGCCGATCGTTTTCGGGCTGGAAACCTCCAGCAAGATCTTTGTCGTTGCCACCATCGCCGTCTATGTCTGGATTATCGGCTGTGTCATCGCCACGCTTGTAAGCGGTACGGTAATCATGCCGGTCTGGTGCCTGATTGCCTTATTGAGTCTTCCCTTTGCCATCAAAGCGATGCAGGGGGCACGCCAGTACGCCGATGTCAACAAATTGATACCGGCGCTGGGCAACAACGTTATCTTTATCATGCTGACACATGTGCTTTTGGGAATCGGGTACATTCTGGATAAGGCTTTTTAAATGGCGGGTAATTCAGTCGGCGATAACAATAAAAGCAAGTTCCTGCACGATGAGGTCTACGAATCCATTCCGCCCAATTACGATTTAATCAATCACCTCTTTACCGGTGGGATGGATATCTGCTGGCGAAAGAAAGCGGCGCGGGAAACAGTCGCCTCGCATCCCGTATCCGTACTCGATATCTGCTGCGGTACGGGCGACTTATCGCTCTCGGTAGCCAAGCTGGCAGAGAAAGATACCAAAGTTACCGGGCTGGATTTCAGCCGTCCGATGCTGGATATAGCGATTAAAAAGGCGCAGAAAGCCGGTTGTGATATCGCTTTTGTTACTGGCGATATAGCCGATATCCCGTTCCCTGATAACTCCTTCGACAGCATCTGCATCGGCTTCGGTTTCCGCAACCTGACCTACAAAAACGAGAAGTCCGCGCAGTACATCTCCGAGATATTGCGCGTTTTAAAACCCGGCGGCAGGTTTGTCATCGTCGAATCCAGCCAGCCGGCGCCCAATGCCAAGTTCATCAGATTTTTTCAGCAGATATACGTAAAATATATCGTCTCTTTTTTGGGGCGGATTATCTCCGGCAACAGCGCTGCCTATCAATATCTTGCCAAATCTGCGGCTAATTATTACGGGGCGGAGCAATTGCGCGATTTGCTTTTAAAATCCGGCTTCTCCAGGGTCACCTTCAAACGGCTCTTCTTCGGGGCGGCGGCCATTCACATGGCGGTGAAATAGAAGTTCTTCATCATGACTT
>JAAYNN010000008.1 GCA_012520835.1 Dehalococcoidales bacterium | reverse complement strand
TGCGAACGTAGCGGTGCGTTTCATATTTTATTTGCTGGATAGCCTCTTCAAGTGACAATTCACCTTTCAGAAACATCCCGATTTGCTTATAGCCGATAGCCGACATTGATGGTAAATCTAATTTGTAGCCTCTCTTAACAAGTTCCTTAACTTCCTCAACTAATCCGTTCTCAATCATCGTATCAATTCTGTCATCTATTCTGCGATATATTTCATCCCGTGATGTTGTCAATCCGATGATAAGAGCATCGTATACCGGATTTTTATTTCTTTGCCGTGTTTTATCATCAATGGCGTTGCCTGCAATTTCCAGTGCGCGGATGACGCGACGAACATTAGAGGCATCTATTCTTGCAGCAGCTTCCGGATCAACAGATTGAAGTTCACGATATAATCCTTCTTTTCCGATTTCAGCGGCTTTTTTCTCAAGCATATCTCTGTATTCTATATCCGGTATTACCTTTGGAATATTCCAACCCTCCAGGACAGCCCATACATACTGCCCGCTGCCGCCCACCAGAAATGGCACTATATTTCTGCCATGCATATCGTCAATCAGCAATTTGCAGAGCTGCTGGTATTCCGCCAGGCTAAAAGACTCATCCGGGTTGATTATGTCAATTAAATTGTGCGGAATCAGCGCCCTCTCTTCTATATCAGGCTTTGCTGTGCCGATATCCATAAATCTGTAGACCTGCCGGCTGTCGGCACTGATAATTTCCGAATTAATTTTTTGACAAAGACGAATAGCCAGATTACTTTTTCCGATACCGGTGGGGCCGACGATGGCAATTATTTTTTTCATAATTTAAAAATGAGGACCAAGGGACTAAGATGAGAATTAAGAGATATTTTGCAGGATAATTATGTAAAGTGCCCCCTACTTTTTAATATCATAGTATATTGACGAGGTCTGTTTTAGCATGCTGATAAACTGTTCGGGTTTCAGGCTGGCTCCGCCTACCAGAGCACCGTCTATCTGTGGTTGGCACATAAATTCGGCAATATTATCGGCATTAGCGCTTCCTCCGTAGAGGATACGCACGTTTAAAGCAATTTGTTTATTATATAACGAGCTGATTTTTTGCCTGATTAAGTCAATAGTCTGGTTAGCCTGTTTCCCGCTGGCTGATATACCGGTACCAATCGCCCAAATCGGCTCATAAGCAATTACCAGATTAACGATATCATCTATACCGGTTAAAGCCTGCTCCAATTGTCTCTCTAAAACCTCGTTCGTCTTACCCTGCTGATTCTCTTCGGCTTTTTCTCCCACACATAGGATGGGAGCTATTCCGTATTTGATAGCAGCCTTGATCTTGCTATTGATATAAGAGTCATCGTTGAAATACTGCCGGCGCTCGGAATGCCCGATAATAACATAAGAGCAGATGTCTTTTATCATCAAAGGCGAGACTTCTCCGGTAAATGCTCCTTTCTCTTCGTAGTGCATATTCTGTGAGCCTACTTTCACAGAACTTTTTGCCACTATTTCAGAGACGGCTCTGAGAGAAATAAACGGCGGGCAAACAAGTTTTTCAACATTGTCAATTTTATCCAGTTCTTTTAACAAATTGCCGACAAGTGCAACCGCTTCCTCGATTGTAGTGTTCATTTTCCAATTACCGGCAATAAGAGGGATCCTCATAACCAATTAAGCTCCGTATTTATTGAGTTTTAAAGCATTTGCCATTGCCAGCGGCATGATATCTGTGGCCGGGATTCTTCCTAATCCGCCGCTGGTACAGGCCGATTCATTAAACTGCCCGACATTATCCGCACGGCACCACTCGGAGTAGATTAACACGGGAACAGGATGCCAGCTATGCCCTTTAATCATAGCCGGAGTGGAGTGGTCGCCGGTAACAACGATTACATCAGGCTTCAATGCGGTAATTTCAGGTATAATTTTATCGACATGCTCCAGTGCTTTTACCTTGGAGGTGAAATCACCGTCTTCACCGCGTGCATCCGTTTCTTTTATATGTATAAAGAAGAAATCATAGTTCTTATAGTTCTCTTTGAGAGTTGCTATTTCATCTTCTATAGTAAGGCCTGTTTTCAAAATGTTCATACCCACTGCTCTTGCCAATCCCCGGTACATCGGATAACTGGCTATCGCTGCCGGTTTCAATTTATATACTTCCGACATGGAGGGAAACTGCGGTTTCTGATCAAATCCGCGTAACAGCAACATGTTGGCAGGACTATAAGCAGCTAATATTTTCCTCGCATTCTCCAGGAATTTATTTACGATATCGGCTATTTTCTGTGCATCAGATATTTTTGCTCTGACTTTTAATGCAGCCATACCTGTCTGCTGCGGGTCAGAATCGGATATCTGGCAAGATAAGCCATCACCTCGCAGCACCAGCGCCATACGATGGTCTTTAACAGGCAATGCAAAAAAACATACACCGTCAATTTTGATATTGTTCAGTAATTCGCAGAGCTTGCTGCTTTCTTCCGTTGAAATTCGCCCCGCACGTCTGTCGGTAATTAATCCGTCCTTGTCGATTGTACAAAAGTTTCCGCGCGCCGCTATATCACCAGGCTGCAGCGGATAATCGATACCCATTGCCTCTAAAGCGCCGCGTCCGATACGGTATGTCACCGGGTCATATCCGAATAACGCCAGATGTCCAGGAGCACTGCCGGCGGTTATCCCGGGGCTGACCGGGTCGGACAATCCGCAGATGCTTTTTTGGGCAAGAGCATCGAGATTAGGAGTAACGGCTGTTTCAAGTTCCGTTTTACCGCTCCGGCTATCAGGAAGCCCGCCCATGCCGTCAACAACCAGCAATACTATTTTTGAAGGCGTTGTTTTTGAAAGTTCTTTTATAAATTCGAGATCTATATTCCCCAAGATAATTTGCTCCGCTATACTCTAATTAACTTTTGCATTCCTATCTAACAGTGCTTCTACGCCGGGCAGTGCCTTTCCACTTAAAAATTTCAGAGATGCTCCGCCGCCGGTCGATACAAAAGTCATTTTATCGCATAATTTCATTTCCGTTACAATTTCGGATGTCGAACCGCCGCCGATTATGGTGGTTCCATGCATGCTGGCAATAATCTTTGCTATGGTTTTTGTTCCCTCGCTGAACTGAGGTATTTCATAAATACCCATCGGTCCGTTCCAAAAAAGGGTACGGCACTTTTCTAATGCTTTTGTAAATTTGGTAATCGTTAACGTACCGATATCAACAATATGTTTATCAGGCGGTATATGCGCGATATCTACATTTTCGGTGGCACCTTTATCGTTAATTTCATTGGTTACCAATACATCATCCGGAAGAACCAATTTTACACCGTTCTTTTTTGCTTTTTCGATTATTTCAGCAGTGGCATCGATTGAATCATCTATTAAAGAAGCACCTACCTCATAAGACTGCGCTTTTAAAAAGGTGGCTGCCATACCGCCACCGATAACTATCGTATCGACTTTACCCATGATATTATTCAGCATGCCCACCTTATCGCTTACTTTAGCACCACCAAGCAGCACGCCGAAAGGATGAGGGGGTTCCGTTAAAACCTTGCCGAGAGCTTTAATTTCTTTTTCAAGCAGCAAACCGGCTACTGCAGGCATGTATTTAGTAACCCCTACAATCGAGGCATGTTTTCTATGTGCCGTACCGAAAGCGTCATCAACAAAAATATCCCCATGTTTTGAAAGCGCCTGAGCAAAAGCATCATCGCCTTCCTCTTCTTCTTTGTGAAACCTGAGGTTTTCCAAAAGCAGTATATCGCCGTTTTTCATGTCGCCAATAGCCTTATCCACTTCAGGACCGATACAGTCTTTAACGAAACCGACAGGTTGCCTTAATATCCGTGAAAGGCGCTCGGCAACGATAGCCAGGCTGAATTCTTCGCTGGGCTTACCTGCTGGACGCCCCAGATGTGAACAGAGGATAATTTTTGAGCCATGTTCAAGCAGATAATCAATTGTAGGTAACGATGCCCTGATACGGCTGTCATTGGTAATCGCCCCGGTTTTATAATTTAATGGGACGTTATAATCTACTCTTACCAGTATCCTTTTATCGCGGACGTCGATGTCTCTGACTGTTAATTTATTCATCTGCACCCTTTTATAATAAGAATTATAATAAGAATAAATAAATCAGGTAATTACCGTACCTGATGTTGTGTATATTATTATATATCATTACAACTTAACAGTGAATCCGCTTCACCTGCGGTAAAAGCGCCAGGGTTTCCTTCACTATTCCATTGCTATCCAATCCATATTTTTCCCTTAATATAGTCGGGGTTCCATGTTCTACATATATATCCGGTATACCAATCATTTTCACCCGTACATCTGTTAAACCAGCCTCTTGTAACAGCGATGATACACTGCTGCCAAAACCCCCGCTGAGCACATTTTCTTCCACCGTTATCAAGTACTTAATCCTTCTTGCGGTATCCAGTAAAAGCTCTGAATCCAGCGGTTTTACAAAACGGCCGTTGATTACTGCAGGGGTTATTCCCTTTGCTGACAATTCATCAGCCGCTTTTATTGCATAGGGAACCGAAGCCCCAACTGCCATTATCGCAACATCGTTACCGGCTTTCAATACTTCAGATGTTCCCAGCGGAATCATCCTGAATGACTCATCCATAGCTATACCTGTTCCACAACTGCGCGGATATCTGATAGCCATCGGATGTTTTGTTTGGGTAGCGGTATAAAGTAAATGCTGCAGTTCGTTTTCGTCCTTAGGTGCGGATAAAACCAGATTCGGTATCAATGAAAGATAAGACAGGTCGAAAATGCCCTGGTGTGTTTTGCCGTCGTCACCGACAATGCCGCCGCGATCAATGGCAAAAATAACATGCAAATCCTGCAGGCAGACATCATGGATAATCTGGTCGAAGGAGCGTTGTAAAAAGGTCGAGTAGATAGCCACTACCGGGATATATCCCTGAGTCGCTAATCCGGCCGCAAAAGTAACGGCATGCTGTTCACAAATACCGACATCGAATACTCTATCCGGGAACTCACTCTGTACAATACTCAGGCAGTTGCCTTCCGGCATGGCCGGTGTAATAACAACCAGTTTCGGCTCCTGCCTTGCCAGTTTTAAAATCGTCTGTGCAAATACTTCACTGTAAGTCGGGATTGTCTTATCTTCCTCAGTCTTACACTTGGGGGAAACACCATGGAAATAAACAGCGTCGCCTTCTGCCGGTGTATATCCCTTGCCCTTGGTTGTCGAAATATGAATCAAGGTTGGTTTGTGGCTGTAATCCCGGGCCTGTGTAAGAGCCCTTTCCAGGTCTTTTATACTGTGTCCGTCAATCGGCCCCATGTAGGCCATACCGAATTCTTCCCAGATGGTAGTCGGCATGACAAAGCCTTTGATACTGCTTTTAATCTTATCACCAAATTCCCAAACCTTTTTACCGAGCGGCAGAAATCCTAGGATCCTTTCACTTTTTTCACTGGCACGGTAATACCGCTTATCGAAACGTATTTTACTGAATATTTTCGATAAAGCACCTACCGTTGGCGATATGGACATTCCGTTATCATTGAGAATGACAATCAATTTTGAACCGAGATACGAAAGATTGTTGAAAGCTTCCAGCGCCATACCACCCGTCGCCGCCCCATCGCCGATTACAGCGATGACATTATAGTCTTCTCCAGCCAGATCTCTGGCTTTAGCCATTCCCATAGCGGCTGAAACCGAGGTGCTGGCATGACCGGTGCCGAACGGGTCATGTATGCTTTCATCCCTTGATGTAAAACCGGATAAACCGCCGAACTGGCGCAGTGTTTTAAAACGCTCTTTTCTGCCGGTTAGCAATTTATGGGCATATGATTGATGCCCGACATCCCAGATTATTTTATCTTCAGGGCTGTTGAAAACTTTGTGAAGTGCTATTGTAAGCTCCACGACTCCGAGGCTGGAGGCTAAATGCCCACCATTGACAGTTACAACCGCTACCAGTTCCTGCCTGATTTCTTCAGCCAGTTTTTCAAGTTGTTTAATTGTCAGGTTTTTCAGGTCTGCCGGACCATTAATTTTATCCAATAATTCAGGCATAATTCTTGCTCAATATAACACTATTACCGAATATAAATAAACAGGGGCTGACCTTTATACTAGCAATGAAGTCAAAAGGTTGTCAAGCTATTGCCGTATTTGATTTGACGTTATAACTTGCTGTTTGCTAGACTGATTTAGTTTTAATGGTATTATGCGGTTGTGGTGCCTGAGGAATAGTATTTTAAACGTAATTAGCAATTGGACACTATCACCGAATAGTACTGTTTTAATTATATAACAGGATAATATTTTGTTAGACAGCATTCTGGATTTAAACCTCGCAAAAGAATTAATTGTCGTTTTAATTTCAGCATTACCCATATTTGAGTTAAGAGCAGCCATTCCCGTAGCAATAGCCACCTTTGATTTCCCCTGGTATTATGCCCTGCTACTGGCTGTAATCGGAAATATGCTTCCAGTTCCTATCATATTGTTATTTATTGAATCCGCTGCCAAACTCCTCAGCCGAATTCCCGTAATGAAAAAATTCTTCGATTGGGTTTATTCAGTGGCCAGAAAAAGAAGTGTTAGAGTTCAAAAATATAAATTTTTCGGTTTAATGTTATTTGTGGCTGTTCCGTTGCCATTGACCGGCGCATGGATAGGTTCACTGATAGCAGTTCTTCTCGGAATAGGATTCAAGCATGCTTTCTTTTCCATTTTAGCCGGAGTGGTTATTGCAGGCATCATCGTAACCTGTTTGACTCTGCTCGGCTGGGCAGGTGCAATCATCGCCGGTGCGGCTTTACTGGGATTGGTTGTTTTTGGATTTTTTAAATCCGGTAAAAATAAACAAGACAACCAAAATCTGTCATAAAATTTTACTCTTATCACTAATTATTATAAAATAAGGTTGTTATTTTTATTCCTCCCTGTAGCTCAGCTGGACAGAGCAACTGCCTTCTAAGCAGTGGGTCGAGAGTTCGAATCTCTCCGGGGAGGCTTCTAACTTCAAAAAGCCCCCCTACTACTGATGGGTTACCCCAAATACACCCGCTGCCTCGTCGTGTTTTACTGCCATTTTTGTACCTGAAATAGATCCACTGTTAAGCAACATGACCCTTTTAGCTTTACGATGCCTTCTAAGCAATAGGTCTATTTTAATAATATTTCCCCACAATCCATTAATTAAGAAATCTATCCAATTCATCCCCTCCCTTGCATAATACGTTATAACGATTACAGATTATTTTAATCCACAAGTTATCATGCAATTTATTCAATAAAAATATCTGTTAATAAGGAAAGGTTTATTCTATTTTGAAAAATACGATAAAAGCCGCGATGCTGAGATTTTATGCATATCATGCATTTGTTTTAACGATATTAAAGATGATTTTTGCGTCAGGTGTAAATGCCCTTTATTAAAGTAGAGAGTATATTTATGATTGAAAATCAGTCGAATTACTGACCGTTTTTTAAAAAAGCGATAACTTCCCTGTTGAAGCGTTTCCTCATTTCCACAAAAAAGGCGTGTGAGCCCCCCTCGTATTTTACCAGTTTCGAATCGGGTATCTGTTCGGCAATAACATCTGATGATTGAGAATTAATTACCCTGTCATCGCTTCCGGCTATCACCAGTGTCGAAGCCTTAATATCCTTCAGTCTTTGCATAGTATCATGCTCCCAAATCGCTGCTACCTGATTCTTTACTCCGCTTATATCATGTTTTCTCATCAACAATTTCATTACCGGTAATAAAAACAGATT
>JAAYNN010000075.1 GCA_012520835.1 Dehalococcoidales bacterium | reverse complement strand
CCGGCTACCACTCCGATAATTACCAGGTGCTCCCTGCCATACTTGTGCGCCATCGGCAGGATTTCGTCCAGGCTGATATAGATCATGATTCCTGCCACAAAAGCCAAGGTCATCGAGAGGATATCCGGCGTCAGGAAAGGCATCAGCACCAAAAATCCGATAAGCGCCCCCACCGGCTCGGAAAGCCCGGACAAAAAGGAATAGGCAAACGCCTTTTTACGGCTGCCGGTCGAATATAGAATAGGCACGGAGACGGCAATGCCTTCCGGAATATTATGTAAGGCTACCGCTACGGCAATCGTGATTCCCAGTGAAATATCACCGGTAGCGGCTGCCGAAAAGGTAATCAATCCCTCCGGGAAATTGTGTATGGCGATGCCCAGGGCGATAAATATCCCGCCCCTTTTAAGCGCAGACAGCGACGGGGCTTTCTTTTTCTCTTCACCCATGAGACCGAAGCGATGGTCTTCAGCCGATTCCTCTTCATAGGAATGAGGAACCAGAATATCTACAAGAGCAAAGACTGCTATCCCCACAAAAAAGGCGATATTAGCTTTTAAAAAACCGACATCTTCGATGGCCGTTCCTAATAGTTCACCGAAAGAGATATAGAGCATGACACCGGCCGCAATGCCCAGCAGGAAGGATAGATAGGAAGTATTGGGTTTACGGATAAAAAAAGCAATCAGGCTGCCGATGCCGGTCGAAAGGCCGGCAAGAGTGGTTAAAAGCAGGGCGAAGCCAACGTTGATATCCATAGATTATTCTCAAATATTCATAATAATATCAGAATTTTATTGCATCAGCACAATTACATAAATAGTGTCATTTCCTGCCGATAACAGTAATCCAGTTTTTACTCTCGATAGTTTTTATCCGAATTTGTGAAAAGCCGGCGTTCTCAAAATATTCCTTAAATTCCAAAGGTAGATAATATAAGAATTTGCGGGTATTTGCTATGGACGAGTTTCTTTTTTCAAACTTTTCGTTTTTATATGCCTCATTAATGATAACGAAAGACCCTCCGGGCTTTAAAACACGGTATATCTCTTTTAAATTCTCCTGGAAATCGGGCCAAAAATAACAGGTCTCTACAGCCGTAACCAAATCGAACATTTCGCCGGGAAAGGGAAGCTCGGATACAGACGCTTTCAATATTTTCACCTGCCCGTTATCGATTGATTTCCTATTGGCACGAGTAGCTGCCGCCACACTGGCATCGGAATAATCCACCCCCCAGACTTTACCTTCCCTGGCTATTTTTGCCAGCCTGCTCACCGTTTTACCGCCGCCGCAACCTACATCAAGAACAAAATCTTCAGGGTTTACAGTAAGGTAACTCAACCCCCATCGAGTCAGTTTACTATGTCCAAGGTTCATCGACATGGCGAAAAGCTCTCCGAACTTCCCTCTCGGTTTCCCTGCCTGCTCAAATACGTATTTCATAAGACCCATATATAAATCCCCAAACCCAGATAGACTTACAAAGCATATCAGGTGTTTTAATAAAATTCACTATCAGCCGGATATGCTAATTTTTAAATCCGGTTTAATTTTATTTCGTCGCACCGGTACGATGGAGGGTTTCCCGTCATCGTCTATTTTAACCAGCGCATTAACCCCATAAACCTTGATGATGTTTTCTTCTGTAAAGGACTCCTCAGGCGGCCCTTCCATTATTATTTCACCGTTTTTAAGCATTATCACCCGGTCGGCGTAACGCGAAGCGATATTTAAATCGTGGATGGCCATCACGGCGCTGATATCTCTTTCCTTTACCAGCCCGGTCAACGTTTCCATCACCTCCAGTTGATAGCAGATATCGAGAGCTGAGGTCGCTTCGTCGAGTAGAAGAATATCGGGTTCCTGCGCCAGCGCCATGGCTATCATAACCCGCTGCTGCTGCCCCCCGCTCAACTCGTTGCAGTTCTTCATGGCGATATCGTCCAACCCCAGCAACTGTATCACCTCTATTACCTTGTTAACATCGCTTTCACTGCTGCGCCAGGAAGAATGCGGCCTCCTTCCCATCATCACGGTATCGAATACGGTAATAGGGAAAGCCTGTTGTATCCCCTGCGGTACATAAGCCATTTGCCGCGCCAGTTCCTGCCTGGGGATTCTCCTGGAATCTTCTCCGTTTACCAGTATTTTCCCGCTCTGCGGTTGAAGGATGGAATCGATGCATCGAATAAGGGTGCTTTTTCCACTGCCGTTAGGTCCAACCAGACAGACGATCTCCCCGGGAACGATATTGAATGAAACCCCTTTCAATACAGGGAATCTACCGTAACCGAACGACAGGTTTTGTACGTTCAACCTCATATCAGTTCCCTCCTTTGTCTCATGACCAGCTGTATAAAGAACGGAGCGCCAAGCAGTCCCGTAATAACGCCGGGGGGAAGTATGACAGGGCTTAAAACTGTTCTTGCCACGCAATCTGCACACAATAGCAGTACGGCTCCGGCAAGGCAGGAAGCGGGAAAAAGAAAACGGTTATCGCTGCCTATGAACATCCTGCATATATGCGGACAAACCAGTCCCACAAAAGCGATGACGCCTATAAAGCTGACAATAGCCGCTGTAACCAGAGAAGCTACCGCCATCAGGAATACCCTCAGCCGGAATACATTTATACCCAGGCTCTTGGCCGTTTCATCACCCGATGACAGAATGTTGAGGTCCCACGATTTCCAGAACAACAATCCGCATGAGACGAGAATAATCGGGAATAAAATAGCAACCTCGCTCCATTCCACTCCTGATAAGTCGCCCACCATCCACATCATCGAAGCCTTGGCAGCCTCCGCCGATGATTGATACTGCAATAGCTGGGTAAGAGACTGGAAAAGATAGGTCATTGCCAACCCGATTAGCAGCATGGTTACCGGTTTAGCGCCTTTAAAGCTGGATAACCCGATGATTACCAGTGAAACAAGAATGGCAAAAAAGAAAGCACTGGTAATAATGCCTGCCGTACCGGACAGGATTCCGACTCCCAAGATTATGACAAGCGTTGCCCCGAAACCGGCGCTGGAAGATATCCCTAATAACAGGGGGTCTGCCAGCGGATTTTTCAGAGACGACTGCATCACGCATCCGGCGCCAGCCAAGCCGATACCTGCCAGCATTGCCATCAGCACGCGCGGCAACCTGAGTTGCCAGATTATTTTATTCACCATATCGCTGACAGAGGCAAACGTATCTGGGAAGAACTTATGAAGGATAGTGGTAAAAACATCTCCGATTGATAAATTAGCCGAACCGGTCTGGGCATTTATTGCCATCAGTAAAATCATTATCGGTATAAGGATAATTATAAACCGCCATTTTTTAAGGTTAGCCTTTCTTTGCTCCTTTTTTAAAGCAGTTGCTTTTATAATATCGGGTTTAAAAGTTGTATCTGAAGATTGATTCATGTTTACCTCATTAAAAATCCCAGGTTTTTAAATGACAGAATATTTCGAATGCCCACCGGATTACGCCGGTGGGCACTATCAGGTCTCAGGAAATTATAGTTTCGGATAGAAAAACAATCCGCTCTCAATGGGGTCGACTTCAATACGGATAAACCTGGTCAAATAATCCTGCATAACGGCATCCGGGTCGAAGTCAATAAACAATTCGGGATGGAAAGCCTTGGCAGCATACGCCAGCAGCATCGGGTACCTGATCGACATTATCAATTCATGATCCATAAGGTAGAAGTGCCCGTCGATAACCGGCTTGCTGCCCTCAAAGACATTCATAGCCGTTAAATCTTCAAGTATAGTTTGTGCAGCGGATGTATCAAGAACACCAACTCCCATAGCCCCAGGGTAGTATGATTCCCATATATCTACCAGGACATAATCATAATCCTGTGTAACCAGCCATTCGGGATCGATATTCTCTACCCACCCGCCCATTGAAGGCAAATCGGCTGCCAGATTCACAGCTCCCGTAACATCTACCAGTTTCTTAACCGGAGCGAATTCGTTGGAAAAAGAAGAGAACTGGTCGATAGTCCAGCCCGAAATTTTCAACAGTACAGAGGGTTTGTCAGCCTCGACAAGCCCTGATGTTTTTGCGGTAACGGAGTCTTCAATACTCTGAACAAAAGAAGCAAACGCCTGCGCTTCCTCCTCTCTTTGCATAACAGCCCCCAGCAGTTCAATTCCCTTCGACCATGTATCGGCGTCATTAGTATCGAAAACGGAGATGACGGGAATTTCCGGTTCGAGTTTCGAAATGGCTTCATTAAGGTCGATACCGCCGGCAGTCGGCAATACAAGAAGGACATCAGGCTGGAGTTCGATAATCTTTTCATAGTCTACGGAGCCCGATTCAAAATAAGGCAGCACAGGCATATTATCCAGCCCAGGGAAGATCAGGGTATCGAAGGTGTAATTGTCCTTGGCAATCACCCTGTCCCAGGCATTTACTATCACCAAGCTTTCTGCTATAGCCGGATGAAGATAGGCTACGCGTTCCACCGGTAGATTCACCGTAATTTCCCTGCCGGCGGCATCGGTTATAGTTACCGTTTTCACTTCGGCAGCTGTCTCAGTTACGGTTTCGGTAGTCATTTCCGTCACAGTTGAGTATGCGGTTTCCGTGACCGTAGTCATTACCGGAACCTCTACCGTTGTGGGGATCGAAACAGTTTTCGTCGTCGAAACCGTCTGCGTAGTTACTTCCTGCTTGCAGCCGGATAGCAGCCCCCCACCCAATGCCCCGCCAAATACAAGGGAACCGGCTCCGAGCAGAAAATGGCGCCTCGATATCTCTCCCTTTTTTTTGTGTGCATCAATGGTTTTATCAAATTGGTTTTTATTATATTTTTTCATTTTTAAAGCTCCTCTATTAATTGCCAGGGAAATTACGGTTCCGGATAGAAGAACACCCCGCTCTCTTCAAGGCTGAAATCGACACGCATAAATCTGGACAGGTATTCCTGGTGGGTAGCCTTGGGGTCGAGGTCGGCAAACAAATCGGGATGCAGCATCTTTGCCATGTATTCCATCAGGATGAAGTATCGCGGAGTGGTGGTCAGAGTGGTATCGGTAATATAGAGATTACCGTCAGCGACAGCCTGGCTGGCAGAAAAAGCGGGCAGTTGCATCATTTCAGTGTGATATTTCTGTGCGGCAATTGTATTCTGCACATTGTAACCCAATACTCCTGGGTTAAGGCTGTCCCATAAGGTAGCCATGATAAATTCGTAAGGCTGAGTTATTAACCATTCCATATCTACGTTCTCTACCCAACCACCGGTAGAGGGCAAATCGGCAGCCACATTCACCGCCCCGGTTACTGCCATCAGGTTTGCAATAAAGGCGAATTCATTGGTATATGAACTGAATTGGTCGGAGGTATATCCGGGAACCTTTATAAAAATACCCGGTTTTTCTTCATCGGAGAGAGACAAAGACTTCGACCCGATGTTTGCCTCAATATTACGACAGAACTCAATGAACTCCTGTGCTTCTTCTTCCTTTTGCATTATTTTCCCCAATAATTCGATGCCGGAGGGCCATGCATCGGCGGCGTATATATCGAAAACAGCAACCACAGGGATTTCCGGCTCCAGGGCGGCTATCATGGCATCGACATCATAATGACCCGGAGCTGCTAAAACAAGTACGACATCGGGCTGAAGTGTAATTATAGCCTCATAATCTATTGTTCCCGACTCGGTCATGGCAATAACAGGCAAGCTGCCAAGATTAGGGAAGAACACGTTATTTGTAGTGTAATTATCGACGGCTATGACCTTGTCCCAGGCATCGATAATTTTCAGCCCTTCGGCTAGAGTAGGATGCAAATAAACCACCCTGTTGACCGGCAAGTTCAGGGTAACTTCACGCCCCCTGCTATCGGTTACAGTTATTGTTTTAGCTCCGCTATCCGTAACGGTAGATGTTACGGTTG
>JAAYNN010000074.1 GCA_012520835.1 Dehalococcoidales bacterium | reverse complement strand
AGTCACCCCTTGTGACTTCAGGATGACACTTAATTGCATTGTCATGCTGAGCGCAGCGAAGCATCTGAATGCCATTCGATAAGCCTTAGATTCTTCGGCTTCGCCTCAGAATGACAATTGTGTGGGTACTCCGCGCAACGAAGTTCCTGATTGTCATGCTGAGTTCGTGAATCCCGGCAGGTCGGGACGATAAATCGGGATTTCGTTCCGAACTACGGAACTCAACATCTGGGGTGGGGTGTCATGTTATCCTTTCAGGGTTCTTATTTTTAACAGGTGTATGGTAACGCCCACCGCAATGAGAATCAGCAGTATCCTGACTAAAAGCAGGTCGACGATAAAGATTGCCGAGGCAAGGATAGTTAGCCAGAGCAGGCTGATAACGGATATCTTTAATTTTAACGGGATTCCCTTTTTCTGGCGGTAGTTTTGGATGTATTTTCCGCAAAAGCGGTTATTTATAAGCCAGCAGTAGAACCGCCTGGAACTCCTGATATAACAGGCGGCTGCCAGCAGCAGAAAGGGGGTGGTGGGCAGGACGGGGAGAAACATCCCCAGCATACCAAGGCCTACGCATATAGTTCCGATAATAATCAGAATATATCTAAGCCAGCCTTTAACCTCGGGGCATTCTCTGTCGGAAGGTATTTCATTCTTATCCTGCATTTTTCAGTCTGCCGCAGATTCCACGTCGAGGCTGAAATCGAGCGCCTTTGCCGAATGCGTCAAAGCTCCGATGGCAATATAATCTACCCCGATCAATGCCACTTCCCGGATATTATCAAGCGTAATGCCGCCGGAGGCTTCGAGTTTGACTTTACCGCCGGACATGGCTACCACGGTTTTCATTTCTTCGATATTCATATTATCCAGCAGGATGACATCGGCATCGGTTTGAAGCGCTTCGGCTGCTTCTTCTACACTATCGACTTCGACCTCGATGATGGTGCCGGCATGGCTGTTTTGCCTGGCTCTTTCGATGATCTCCGCCAGCGTAATGCCGTCTGTTTGCAGTGCGGCAATGTGATTATCCTTGATTAGAATGCCGCCCGCCAGATTCAAACGGTGGTTCTCGCCGCCGCCGACGGTAACGGCATACTTTTCCAGGAGACGCATTCCGGGGAGGGTCTTGCGGGTATCCCTGATAATTGCCCTGGTTCCCTTTACCTTCTCTACGTACTTTGACGTCTGCGTGGCGATGCCGCTCAGGCGGCTTAAGAAATTCAGCACTGTTCTCTCGGCGCTTAAAATACTCCTCAGGTTCCCACTGATTTCTGCGATGATATCGCCCCTTTTTACACGGCGTCCTTCTTTTTGCAGCAGATTTACTTTAAGCGCATGGTCAACGGTATGGAATATGGGTGAAATAATATTCACACAGGCAAGGATGCCTTCTTCTTTAGCTATGATAAAAGCCGTCCCCTGTTTATCAGGCGGTACAAGGGCATTGCTGGTAATGTCGTTTCCGAAGACATCTTCTTCAAGAGCCAGCCTGATGATGCTCTCGATTTGTTCCTGCGCTGTTTTATACATTGCACTGCTCCGCTTTATCTATGGTGGTGACTATATGTCTCAGCCACTCCGGTGAACGCTGAGGGAAGTCGGAGCGGAAGTGGGCGCCGCGGCTTTCCTCCCTTAAAAGGGCAGCTTCGGCAATCAGCCTGCCGGTTACTATCATATTAGCCAGTTCGTGTGATTGCCGGTCCGATGGTTGCGGCAGGGTGTGCTGCCATGAACCCAGGATATCAACTGCTTCCGTCAATCCCTGGCGGTCGCGTACGATGCCGACATTATCCCAGAGCAGGTTTTGCAGGGCTTGCAGGCTTAACAAGGGAGCCTTATCCAGAGCAGTCTTCATTTTCAGCCTGTGATAGATATTCCTGTTGGGGAGGTTATCGTTGTATTGCCGGCTGCCTTTTTCATCTATTCCCTGGAAAATGCGCTTACCGAAAATCAGCACTTCCAGCATTGAGTTGGATGCCAGGCGGTTGGCTCCGTGAGCACCGGTTCCGGCACATTCGCCGGCGGCAAAAAGGCCGCAGACCGAGGTCTCTCCCCAGCTGTTGGTGCGTATGCCGCCAATCATGTAATGAGCAGCCGGAGCGACCGGTATCAAACTGCTGGTGATATCCAGTCCGTGGTCGGCGCAGAATTGATAGATATGCGGAAAGCGTGTTTTAACGCGGTGCGGAGCCAGGTGGGTAACATCCAGAAAAACATTCTCCTGCCGTGTTTTCTTCATTTCGCTTAAAATACTGCGGGCAACTACGTCACGGGGTGCCAGTTCTGCCAGCGGGGTGTAATCGTGCATAAAGGCCCGACCGTCTATGTTGCGCAGGATTCCGCCTTCGCCGCGTACCGCTTCCGAAATCAGAAAAGGGACTACTCCCGGCATGCGCAGGGCGGTGGGATGAAACTGGAAGAATTCCATATCGATAATTTCGGCGCCCGCCTTTAAGGCAAGCGCAATGCCGTCGCTGGTAGCTACTTCAGGATTGGTGGTGTATTTGAAAAGCTGCCCGGCGCCGCCGGTTGCCAGTATCAGGTAGCGGCAACCGAATTCTTCAAAACTCTCTTTTTCACAGTCGAAAACCCGGATGCCTTTGACACAGTTATTTTCGACCATAATATCAGTTGCCAGGTGGTGTTCCAGCACCGGCAGAGAGATGGTTCTCACGATTCTGCTGAGGGTGACCTCGATGTGTTTACCGGTGGCGTCGCCTCCGGCATGCAGGATGCGGGGAATACTGTGGGCAGCCTCCAGCGTCAGCGCTATTTTGCCGTCCACGGTATCGAAAGGCACACCGAAATTGACCAGATCAGCGATGCGGTCTGGCCCTTCATCTGCCAGTATGCGCACCACTGCTTCGTTGCATAGACCGTCACCGGCGGTGATGGTGTCTCTATAATGCAGTTCAGTGGAATCGTTGATGCCGATAGCGGCGGCAATTCCCCCCTGGGCGTGGCGAGTGTTGCAGTCTTCGATGCTGCCCTTAGTTACCATCAGGACACTGCCATGCTTCTGTGCGAGCAGGGCGCAATACAGGCCTGCAATACCGCTGCCGACTATGACATAATCATAGGTAATAATATAGCCACCTCCACAAGTGCAATAATCAAATCCTGTGGCCGGAGTATATTCAGGGAATGTTATTTCGCTTCATCGGGTTGTTTGCTGGCGATGGCATTTCTGGCCATTCTTAAAAGCTCACCGGATTCGATCTTGATTATATAGCTATCTTCCTTGATGCTATCGATTTTGCCGTAAATTCCGCCGATGGTGATGATTTTATCTCCGACCTGCAGGTTGGACAACAGGTTCTGATGCTCTTTCTGTCTCTTGCTCTGCGGCCTGATAATCAGGAAATAGAAGATAGCGAAGAGGATTACCATGAAGAGTATCATGTAGAGAGAACTGTTACCCGACTCACCGGTTGCGGGGGCGCAGCTCGAGAGCAGCCCGGTGCTGGCGATTGTAGCCAGACCTAAAAGTGAAGCCATGATTTTCTTTACCATTTTTTACTCCTTAATTTAACATCCTTTACATGTCTACAAGGCTGCCCTGAAGCGACCAGGAACTGGCCTTTTCGATTTTAATTTTCACCACCTGCCCGAGCAGGTCGTTTTTGTTGTTGAAGAATACCAGTTTACCACGTCGGCTTCTTCCGTGCCACTTCCCCTGTTTTTTGCCTTCCACTAAAACCTCGACGGTCTTATCAAGCATTCCGGCGTTGATTTCGGCGGCAATTTCACCCTGCAGTTTTTCGACGATGGCGACGCGTTCTTTTTTAACTTCGGGGGGCACATTATCCTTATATTCACGCGATGCGATGGTTCCCGTCCTGGCGGAATAGGCGGCGATATGCGTATTATCGAATCTCAGTTCTTTCAATAAATCTACCGAGGCTTTAAACTGCTCCTCGGTCTCTCCCGGAAAGCCGACGATGATATCCGTGCTGATGGCGATATCGGGCACCCTGGCGCGTATGCGTTTTACCAGATTGCGGTACTGTGCAGATGTATATCCGCGCCGCATCGCATTTAAAATCTGATCGTCTCCGGCCTGCGCCGGCAGGTTGATTTCCTCGCACACCTTGTCCAGGGTAGCGATGGCGTCAATCAGCCGGTCGCTCATATCCTTGGGGTGGTTGGTTAAAAAGCGCAGCCTTTTCAACCCGTCGATTTTATTAATATCTTCCAGAAGTGCGGCAAGGTCGGGTTTATCCGGCAGGTCATTCCCGTAGGAATCGACATTCTGTCCCACCAGTATAAGTTCTTTGGCTCCTCTTTCCACCAGCGTCTTTGCCTCGCAGACTATTTCATCAACCGTGCGGCTCTTTTCCCTGCCCCGGCGGTAGGGGACGATGCAGTAGGAACAGAAGTTATTGCACCCCTGAATAATATTTATGAAGGTGCTGACTGCCGGTTTTGAGGGAATGATGTTTGCCGTCAGACGCTTATCTATCCAGGGAGGCATCCCGCCGGCTTTGAAGAAGTAATCTACAACCGGGAATCTCTTCTGCAGTCTATCCGTATCCGGGTCAACCAGGCAGCCGGTCAGTGCAATCTTCAAGCCTGGATTGTTTTTCTTTAACGATTTAAGCGTCCCGATTTTGCTGACTACTTTATTTTCGGCGCTCTGGCGGATGACGCAGCTGTTTAAAATGATAAGGTCAGCTTCCTCGATAGAGGCAGCCGGTTGATAGCCGATCTGTTCGAACAGACTGCATAAGCGTTCGGATTCTGCCTTGTTCATCTGGCAGCCTATAGTCCAAATATGATAAAGGGGCATGGAATAACCTACTCCGTAATGGTGGAAATAATGGATTTATTGTAACAGATTAACAGGAAAGCAAAAAATGCAGGCTAAAATAATCAAGGTTATAAACTCTTGACAGATTGATTAAGCATACTAAATATCTAATGTGATAGGCGATATGGCAATTGAATATGCAATCAGGCTGGAATACCGTTCAAAACTTTGTAAGTCTGGTTTCCAGTCGAAGCTTCAGCGCAGACTGGCGGAGGGTCTCCTACGCTCTTTCGAGCTTCGGCGACTAAAGGATTCTTTTATTGAGAATTGCCCTTCCTGATCCTGTTTTTAAATATTGTTCTAACTCAATAGCTTTATTTTTATCTTTAACTGCAATATACGCTTCTAAATTAAACGGTCTGCGACTTCTTGTGGAATCTACTTTTCCAGAATTGTGCTCATCAATTCTTCGTTCTATATCATTAGTAGACCCTATGTATAAAGCGTTATCATTAATGCTTCTAAGAATATATACATACCACATAATGTGTTAAAAACGCTCAACTTCTTAATAAATTGACCATTTAATTAAGTATACTAAATATCTATGGGATAGCGATATGGCAACTGAATATGCAATCAGGCTGGAATACCGTTCAAAACTTTGTAAGTCTGGTTTCCAGTCGAAGCTTCAGCGCAGACTGGCGGAGGGGGAGGGATTTGAACCCTCGACACCAGTTTCCCGGTGTAAGCGCTTAGCAGGCGCCCGCACTAGACCTCTATGCGACCCCTCCGTAAGAAGCAGCATATTTTTGACATAGATAATATAGCATAATCAGAGTGATTGCTCAAAAAAGCGAGGGAGTGGGAATGGAAACGCCATTGCGAATTCCGATTTATCAGGATTTCTCCCCCCCAGATCCTTCAGTCACCCCTCGTGACTTCAGGATGACATTTAATTGTACTGTCATACTGAGCGCAGCGAAGCATCTAAATGCCATTCGATAAGCCTTGGATTCTTCGGCTTTGCCTCAGAATGACAATTATATGGGCACTCCGCACAACTAAATTCCTGATTGTCATGCTGGGTTTGTGGTAGCCTAACTGATTGTCATGCCGAGTT
>JAAYNN010000073.1 GCA_012520835.1 Dehalococcoidales bacterium | reverse complement strand
TTCATTACCGGAATACATACCTTCATTCTGGTATCATCCGGATAAAGAGTTGCCTCGGTAACACAGACATGTGTTTGATACAGTTTTGAAAGGCTTTCGGAAGTAACTGCCTTGTCAGGTGTTCCACACTCCATAATCACGCCGTCTCTCATCAGCATCACGCGGTTGCAAGCCAGAAAGGCATGGTCAGGAAAGTGCGAAGTCATCAATATTGAATAACCCTGTTCCGCCAGTTGACTGATGATTTGCAGTATTTTCACCTGATTGCTGTAGTCCAGATTAGCAGTCGGTTCATCCATAATCATAATCCTGGCCTGTTGAGCCATAGCCCTGGCGACCAGCACCATTTGCCGCTCCCCACCACTTATTTTATTGAATGATTTCGACCTCAAATGTGAAATCCCCAGATTATCCATAGCCTCATAACATATTTCCCTGTCTTTTTTTGTCGGGCTGGCTCCCAGACTCAAATGGGCGATACGCCCCATAAGCACAATTTCCTCCACGTCATAAGGAAAAGCCATAGATGATGCCTGCGGCACATATGCCATATATTTTGCCATCTTCCTGGATTTTGCCTTCGTTATGTTGATGCCATCGATATGAATACTCCCTGATACAGGCTTGTTGAGAGCCAGCAAGCAACGCAGAAGAGTGGTTTTACCGGTTCCGTTGGGCCCCAACAGACAAAGCACATCATGCTCATTCAATGCAAAAGAGATGTCTTTAATTACCACATGTTCCCGGCTGTAATAAAACATTAAATTATCTACTTCCAGCACTAGTTCCACCCCTTTCTCAATCTGGTCAGCAGGAGGACGAATACGGGCGTCCCTATAAGAGCTGTCAGCACCCCAAGCGGCACATCCACCCCCTGAATCCCGCGGATGATATTATCGATACACAACAGAAAAAACCCGCCTAACAGGAAAGAAACTATGATTATTTTTGAATAACTGGCACCTACAATGATCCGTGCGATATGCGGAATCACCAGACCTATCCAGCCAACAATGCCGCAAATAGCCACCGAAGCAACCGTCATCAGGGTTGAGCTTGTGACAATAACAACTTTTACCAGATTGACATTGACGCCAAGGGTTTGTGCCACATCCTCTCCCGTCGAAAGCGCGTTGATATGGTGGCGGAATAAAAAGAGCAATGCCAGAGATATAATCAGCGCCGGCAGCATTATCAGGACGTCGTCGTTATCGCCGCGGCTTAAACTTCCCATTAGCCAGAAAGTGATGGCCGGCAACTCGTTTTCCGTATCTGCAACAGTTTTAATGATAGATAGCAATGCCCCAAAAAAACTGCCTACCACGATACCGCCGAGTATCAGCACCGTAAACGATCGACCGCCGAAGACCTGCGCTATGGTAAAAGCGATAACGACCGCCGCCAACCCGAATACGAAAGCGGAAGCCTGTATGCCAACCCAGTTTGCGCCGTTAATCATGGCTAAAGCAGCCCCGAAGCCCGCCCCGGCAGATACGCCAAGTATATCCGGTGAAGCCATCGGATTTTTAAAAAGAGTTTGATAAGAAGCGCCGGAAACGGACAGTGCTCCGCCGACCAGAATTGCCAGAATTATCCTGGGGAAACGCACCTGTTTAACAACCAGTGCCAGGGTATCTTCCCAGTATTGCTCAATCTGGAATATATTGGAAGCAAAAATATCGAACACCGTTTTTATGGATATATTGTATCTACCAACCAGAAAGGACAGAAAAAACAGCACCACCAGTAAAATAAATAGTATGAAAACTTTTAACGGAAACCAGTTTTCGCTTTTAAAGTTGATGTTTTTAAACTTATTCAATTTATTCATCTTTACGAATCCACCGACTTTGCGCTATGTCCATTTCAATATACAGCATGATAAATAATTAGCTGAATATATCATGGACACACTCAGCCGAGTAAACTGAATTTGATTAAATCTTTCGCTATTTAAATATGGATATTCTTGTATGATGCACGATTTACAGTGTCTATATCAACTTTAATATAGCGCATTGATTTATATAAATCGGTAATAGTTATTACCGATTTAATATTTTTTCGGATTAATTGCGGATATTGACAGAATCAAGCGGATATAAACAAGGATTTGCGACCTGAAGCAAATGGATAGATCAATAAACAACAGTTATACAGCATGCAGAGAAAAATGCAGTATTTGCTTAAGCAACGACGATGTTCGAGCATTGTTCCAGTGAATCGATATCTTTAATGACAACCGAACGGCCGCTAAAATCTATTATACCTTCGCGGCGCATCAAGCACAGTTCCCTGGAAAGCGCCGGACGGGAAATATTCAGGTAATCCGCCAGTTCATACCTCTTCATCGGTATTATCAAACTTGTGTTGCCTGTTTTTTGATATAGGTCTAAAAGATAGATGCTCAATTTCTCCCGGATGTTCTTGATGGATAAATAGTCGATTTTTTTATTCAGCAGCGAGTTATAGTTGGATAGTATTTTCAGTAGATTCGACATCAGGACATTATGGCAGGGACTGGTGTTTTTACTATCGCCGACCAGTTTATCAAGTGCGAAGAAAAACAGGCAGCTGTTTTCGAGGGTTATAACGGTTGGCGGAAATTCCACGTTATAAGAAAAAACAGATGACTCATCCAAAACATCACCGGTTTTCATTATATCCAGTATAATCCGATTTCCGGCGGAAGATTCCCTGGTGACGGCAATTTTACCTTTGGCAACTATTCCGATACCGTCACGTGATTGTCCGGCAAAGGTGATTACTTCATTTTTCCCGTATTTTTTAACCATGGGCTTTAAATAATCCAGAATCTCCCCTATTTCCTCGATTTTTATATCGCGGAATAAAAGTGAGCCTGACAGTCTTTTAAGGCACTCGTGAGACATATTGGCCATTAATCTCCATCATTTTAGTTTGCAATAACGATTTTATTCGTTCTATTGTAAAAATAACGACTACCAGTATTTAGACAGCGCTATATTACACTGCATATTACGCTTTGTCAAGCAAAGGGGCGGAAATATTTTATCGCCGCCCCTTTTTATATCGATTTGCAAGCTTTCAGATTTATATTTACACCAGCATTCTCTTAAAACCCAGGCTGGCCAGCAATAAAAGAACAGCGGCAGAGGCAACAAGTATCAGTAAATCCACCCCCAGCCCCGACAGATCTCCGGTAACCAGTAGTGACCGCAACGCATCGACCACGTAGCTCAACGGATTGACGACGGCGATTGCCTGCAGCCAGCCCGGCATAATCGAGACCGGGTAGATGGCGCTGGAGGCAAAAAAGAGCGGCATAGTGATAGCCTGCCCCACCCCCATCATCCTCTCCCGGGTGTGGAAAACCGAAGCTAAGGCCATGCTCATGCTGGAAAAACATACTCCGCACAGGATTATAATAGCAATCATTCCGATGACGGTAAGCGGGGTCAGTATCATATCTATACCGAGAATGATGGCAATCAGCAGTATCCCCAGCGCCTGCAATATCCCTCTTAATCCCGCTGCCAAAGACTTTCCCAGCACAATGGAGGAACGGGGAGCCGGTGTAGACAGCAACTTGTTTAACAACCCCAGGTCGCGTTCCCAGACGACGTTAATACCATAGAAAATGGCGACAAAGATGACCGATTGCGCCAGGATTCCGGGTGTCAAAAACTGCAAATAGGAATAATCGCCGGTGGGAATCACCCGGATGGTGCTGAATGTGACGCCGAATACAGCCAGCCACAGCACCGGCTGAATCAGGCGCATCCATATCTGCGTCTGGTCATGCCTGATTTTGCGCAGTTCCAGTTCGGTAATGGCTAGCATGCTTGTAAAATAACGCTTCAGTTTCATTTTGCCATCCTCCCATAGGTTGCCCTGGTTTTCCTGGTCTGTGCCCAGTCTGCTCCGTCATCGATGCGTGAGCCAGTATATTTCAAAAAGACATCGTCCAGAGTCGGTTTCTTTAAAAAGACCGATTCCAGTTCCACCCCTTTTCCCTGAAACTCTCCTACTATGCGTGGAATAGCGGTTTCGCCGTTCTTAACCAGCAGGTCGGCTGTACCGTTCAGCGGCTCAGCTATAGTTTCATACCCCAGTTGACCCATCACATCCGAAAGCGAGGCATTTTTAGCGCTGATTGTAATGACATCGCCGCCGACGGCCGATTTCAATTCGGAGGGAGTGCCGATTACCGCCAGCCTGCCTTTATCCATGATGCCGATTCTGTCGCAGAGCGTATCCGCCTCCACCATGTCGTGGGTGGTTAATAAGATAGTCGTACCGAATTCCTCTCTCAGCCTGCGCACCATCTCCCACATGGCAATCCTGGCGTTGGGATCCAGCCCGATGCTGGGTTCGTCAAGAAAGAGAATTTTCGGACGGTTTATCAGTGATTGCGCCAGCTCCAGGCGGCGCATCATGCCGCCCGAATAGGTTTTAACCAGATCGTTGGCTCTTTCCACCAGACCGATATACTCCAGCACCTCATTTATACGCCCTTTTCTCTGAAATGACGGGATGCCGTACAGCTTGGAATAAATCAACATATTCTCATAGGCGGTGATTTCCCCGTCCACGGATATCCCCTGCGGTACATAACCCGCCACCTGCCTGATTCTATCGGACTGGCTGACGGTATCCATGCCGAAGATATGCGCGCTCCCCGCTGACGGTTGTATCAGCGTTAAGAGTATGCGGACGGTAGTAGTTTTTCCAGCGCCGTTGGGACCTAAAAGCCCGAATGCCTCTCCCTCAGGGATTTCAAAGGAAATGCCGTCTACCGCCTTTATTTTACGGTAGTTTTTCTCAAGGTTTACGACCCGAATCGCGTTTTCAGCCATTGCCATCATCACCCTCTTTCATACTATCGACAGCACCTGCCAGAATATCGAAAGCCTGCTCAACGATAGCCAGTTCTTTATCGGAAAGACGTTCTAAAAGTTCGCGCATTCTTCCCATCTTACCCTCTTTCAAACTGGCAAGCATCGATTCGCCCTTTTGTGTGACGCTGAGCCATAATACACGCCGATCTGCAGAATCCTGTATACGTGAGACTAATCCCTGCTCGACTAATCTGTCGATAATACCGGTAACATTTGCCGGAGTGACATGTATGCCGGCTGCCAGTCCGCTTAAATTGGTTTTTTCATGCCGCAAAATATAGATCAGGCACTTCATCTGGGGGATGGTCAGGTTGAGGTTAATCCACGATTCGACGCTGCCCTCTCTCATGAAATGATTGACACGACGCCGCAACCTTACCACCTTTGCAATTGTTTCTTCTCTCATTGCAGCCTCCCATTGCTTTAACTTGTCTTAATATTCTATATAGCCTTAAGTATTTTGTCAAATAAATGGCCTGCTACTTAATAATTACGAATGGATTAAAACGCCGGAGAGAACTTAACCCGTTATCAGGCTTTTCAAATCCTTTTCACAGGAAAAAACAGCAAGTCCACGCTGGTAAATCAGCTCGTCGGCGCGTTGAAAGCCGCCGCAGCCGATGTGATTGTCAGGCGGACTGTGTCTCCGCCGCTATTCCCCGACAGTCAACTGACCTTTCCTGAGCCTTATCAATTGCCTGATTTGCGGTATGAAGAGGCTTAAAACAAGGCTGAATGTTAAAATGTCTGTAATCGGGAAAGCCCACCAGACGCCTTCCATTTGCCAGAAATGGGGCAGAATCAATACCAGCGGTATCAGGAAAAGCACTGTTCTTGAAACAGTTGACATGAAGGCTTGTACCGGCTTCCCCAGAGCCTGGAACATGGTCGAACCGACCATAATAAAACCGACAACAGGCAGCATAATGAAAACACGCCGCGCTCCGTAAACCGTTAATGCCACCAGTTCCGGGTCGCTGTTGAAGATGCGTGCGAAAAACTCGGGGAATGTGTATAGAACTGCAAAAGCGATAGTGCAAAAAACAGTCGCCCAAATAATCGCTATTTTTAAGGCTTTAAGCCCCCGGTCGTAGCGCCTGGCTCCATAATTGAATCCGAGTATCGGCTGCAGCCCCTGCCCGATTACCATTCCCGGCATCAGCGCAAACATCACGATTCTGTTGATAATCCCGTAAGCAGAAATAGCTATGTCACCGCCGTATTGATTGAGCACGCGGTTGATAATAATGGCGCAGATACTGCTTGCCATCATCATGATAAAGGATGATACTCCGATGGAGAGAATCGAACCCAGAATTTTCCAGTCGATTAACAGGTTCTTAAGATAAATTTTAAGCAAACTTTTACCAGAAAGATAGTAAACAACGCAATAAGCTACGGACACCATCTGTGCGATGATGGTAGCCCAGGCGGCGCCGGCAACACCCATTTCCAGCGGGATGATGAATATAGCATCAAGTATAATATTCAGCACGGCGCCGATAATCATGCTTATCATCGGCACGCGCGCATTACCCTCAGCCCTGATGAGAACATTGAAAGCCATGGCGAATGTCTGGAAGAACATGCCGATAAGAATAATTTGCAGGTAATCTGTAGCTAAAGGCAGGACATCTTCCGAAGCCCCGATTAATCTTAACCAGAAATCCATATTGGACAGGCCGAATATCATCAAGACGGCGGAGAAGAAAATGGTCGGAGTGATGGCATTCCCCAGGATACGCTCCGCGCTGGTTTTATCGCCCTGCCCGATTGCCATGGATATCAGCGCCGCTCCGCCCATGCCCATCATCTGGCCGATACCCATCGAAAGCATCTGAATCGGAAAGACGATTGAAAGAGCGGCAATGCCCAGTTGCCCGACATATTGTCCGACAAAAATGGTATCGACCACGTTATAAAGCGTTATCACGACCATGCCGATAAAAGCCGGTATGGTCAGCTTTAAAAGCAGTTTACCGATATTATCGGTATCGAAAACAGTATGCTTACTCATAAAAGGTATTTTTACTCCGACATTAAAAAATCTTGCTTAAGGGGAAAAAGCTTCCATGCGAGGCTTCTTAAAAGACTATTTATAGCGATACCGGGCGTCCGGCTTTATCTTTCAGTGCACAAACCGTAAATAAAGAATCTGTTTTTCCACACCAGACACTATAATTATAAAAGCAAACCGCACAGGCCGGCAACTGGTTAAAGGTATATAGTATTAACGATATAAATTTTGCGGATTAGTCGGCGTCTTGAATTCATAGCTTCAAAATCATCGTTGACTGTCCTGGCGACATTGCCGGCCACTGCCGCATTGTAACCACCCGATTTCCATTATAAGAATTGTGTTTTCGTCATTAACGGGTGAGATACATACAAATCGCCCCACAGGCAGCCACGTTCAGGGATTCGGCTTTGTCTTTTATGGGGATTTTCAGCCTGAAATCGGCCATGTCCAGTATTCCGGCGGATAAACCCGAGGCTTCGTTACCCAGTGCCAGAATCAGGCGCTTTGATTTTGGCAAAAAAGAGGGATTTTCTGCGCCCTTTAAATCTGTGGCAATTAACGAATACTCTGCCGCTTTCAGGGAACTTGCCATGTCCAGATAGTTGTTTGTTCTTCTTATCCAGAGAGAGAGGATTGTGCCGGCTGTGGATTGCACCGTCTTGGGGGAAAGCGGGTCGGCGCATTTTTCACTCATGATGACTCCCGAGAAACCGAAAGCGACCGCCGTACGAATCAGGCTGCCGGCATTGCCGGGATCCTGTACATCTTCCAGCAGCAGGATTTTCGAGCCGGGGTTATCGGGAAGGTTCTCAGCATAAATATCTTCCGGAATGCGTACAACGGCAATAATCCCCTGCGGTGTTGTCGCCGAGGTTATGGAACGCAACTGCCGCGCCGTAATATGCCTGTAAACGTACCTGCGGCAAAACGAAGGCAGTTCGCCCGTCGATAAGACCTCTGTAATGGCATCGGGGTTATTGTCCGCAATTTGCCTTACAGCCCGCTCCCCTTCCACTAAAAAGACGCCGGATTCGAGACGCTCCTTTTTATCGGCCAGGGCTTTGTACCACTTGAGCGGTTTTAACGGAGTATCTTCGGATTTATATACCATAACTGAACCTCTATTGCCTGATATTTTATCATAACACGGGAGACAGCGAATGGAAACAGATAATAATGACAAACCGTAATCTGTCATGCCAGAGTGCCGACGCATCGGAACGAAGTATCTCGGACGGAGACTCTATTTTCCTGTTCGCCGAGTCCCGACCTGCCGGGAAAGGGTTAAACGAACAGGGATGATACGTTTAACTACTCCGGCGCCGTTATGGTTCGACAGGCTCACCACGAACGGCTTTAATTTAACCACAAAAGGCTCTGATAATATCCGCACATCCGAGCCTGTCGAAGGACACGAACTCAGAATGACAATATACACAAACCGTTGTTAAAAAGTAACAGAAGCATCATCCTTATATAACATGTCAACCGGGATTAAACCTGCGTAACGGCGATATAAACCATAAAGTAGTGCAGTATCGCTCCTAAAAGGATAAAAATATGGAAAATTTCGTGGAAACCGAATACACCCGGCAGCGGATTCGGCTTTTTTAAAGCATATATGACAGCCCCAATGCTGTAGGCGACGCCCCCTGCCACAAGCAACCAGAAAGACAGGGAAGACATGCTGTGCCAGAGGATATTCATCGGAATAAGCGCCATCCAGCCCATCAGCAGATAGAGGATGGGCGAGATAATGCGGGGAGCATGCAGGTAAAAAATCTTGAAGAATAACCCTGCCAGTACGCAGCCCCATTGTACACCGACAATGCTCCAGAACCACGCCCCTTCAAGATAGGCGTAACACATCGGGGTATATGTACCGGCTATCATGATAAATATGGCAACATGGTCCAGCTTGCGCCAAACATTCAGAGAATCCTCTTCCCGCTTCTGCGCATGATAGATGCCGCTGGCAAGAAACATGCAAAGCGCTCCCAGCCCATAGACCAGTGAGACGAAGAAGAAATCCCATCTGCCCCAGGTGGCAAAGAGCAGGACGACAAGACCGATAAACGAAGCCCCCGCCCCGAAAAGATGAGAGAACGAAGCCACTTTTTCCGTATTCCTGATATTAATCACCACGCCTCCGATATATGCGAATTATACATCAGCGGGGATTATTTATCTTTTTTGCTGACTTTCGGCTGTGTCAGGATAATATAAATTGCCGGAATAAGAGCAATAGCAGCCACCGGCCAGAACTCTCCGCCCAGATTATGACCGCCAACGTAATCTACGCACACGCCGATCAATGGGGCGAATATCATGGTCGAAAGCGATTTTGCCTGGCTTTCGATAGACAAAACAGTTGCACCCTTCTCTTCCGTGGCAAAGGCATCGAACCGGCTGAGCAGTACCGGATACCAGAAATTCTGTGCCAGAGATAGCAGTATAAAACAGATTATGGCAGCATAGTAGTATTCAAAGAAGAGCAGCGGAATCAGGGCTGCGTAGATTACAGCATTGAATTTCCACAGCATGCGGCTGCCGGCCTCTTCACTGCCGGCAAAGCGCACCAATCGATGGGCATTACGGCTGGCAAAAGCAGAGGCAAAATAAATGATAATATATACGATGCCGACGATGATTGAACTGCGCTGCGCTTCCCCCCAGAGCAGAAAGATGGGCAGCATCAGGGCGATATTTTTAAGGATGGGTTGCAGGTAAGTTTCCACCGCCTTATAAATCCCTTCGAAGGAAATGGACTCAACGATGAGGCGGCGCAGCTGTTTTACGGCTACCGCCGAGCGCAGGCACTCCCACAGATGAACGGCAACCTTTTTTAAACCGATTTTTTTCTCAGGATGCCCTTCCAGTTCCGCCGGGTAGAATAGAAAGTTGATCAGCCCGATTAAGTAAGGAACGATGGCAAAGAAAAAGACATATGAATAATTATCGGTTGCCAGTACGAAGATGACAGCCAGAACGGTTGAAACGACCGAGCCGATTTTCGACCAGGAGCGCGTATATCCGTAGACCCTCGTCTTTTCATCCAGGCGCCCCTGCAATCTCAGCCATGTAAATATCATTGCCTTGTGGGTGCCGGTGCGGAAAGCCTCGCCGATGGCAAAAAAGAACATCGCTGCGAAAAAATGCCAATAAACGCTGCTGAAGCCGAAAATGGTAAAAGAGATTATATAAGAAATAAAAGAGAGAATCATGCTGCGGCGGCGTCCGAACAGGTCGGCGGCGGCGCCGCTGGGAATTTCGATAAGATTGATGAAGAGTTCGCGGAAGCCGATCAGAACTCCGATTTGAGTAAACGAAAGGCCCTGCTGCAGGAAAAAGAGTATGATGAAAGGCTCGAAATAGCGCTGGTTCTTCAAAAAACCGTAAAGCGAAAAGCGACCTATCATTGTATCCACTATAATATACCGTAGTTATTGCAAAATCAATTCAAGACGATCCTCGCAATGTGGGGAAAACAAATGGCAGGCTTGAGTACAGAACAGGATATTGTTAAGATATTTAATTATGAGTCAAACCGATGTCAACCGCCGCTGCGGGTGTGGCAGCGGCAGAAAGTATAAAAATTGCTGCGGGTCTTCTGCAGCCCCCACCCCGCTACAGAATTCTGACAGCATAACTCTGAATAAAGAGATTGCCTATAAAGGCGTCATCGGTCGTAAAAGAGAACAATTCTGCCGTGAATTCACGGCAAAACAGCCGCAGGTTTATGATTTAATATCTCAGCGGCAAAACGAAATGGTATCTGCCAAATCGGAAACCATCAGCTGTAAAAAAGGTTGTGCCCACTGCTGTGTATTCTTTATCAGTGCCACCGTCCAGGAAGCGGAGGCTATCGTTTACCACATGTACCATAATAAAGAGCTGCTGGACCATTTTCTAAAAAGTTATCCCGTATGGCGCGAAAGGGTCAGAAAAGGCGGCGACCTGTTCAAAAAGCCTAAAACCGCAGATGGCATAGCGGCTGCAGACAATACCGGACAGGCCGGAAACAGCATGCTCGGGAATCTGACTGCCTATGCCATGCAGTGCATACCCTGCCCTCTCTTAATCGACGGGGCATGCTCTATCTATACAGTCCGCCCGTTCGTCTGCGCCGGGCTGGTGGTCACCACGCCATGCGAATGGTGCGATACTCATACCCCCTACCATATTGCCGACAGGAAGGCATACGTGGCTTACGAGCGCTCGATGTTCCCCGACATCCCTTTCTATTATGCTAATTCGGACCGGCTGGTGGGTTCCTTCATGCCTATATTGGTCAATAACATCCTGACCGGAGGAATAGCAGCCATATCCAGATTGATGGGCATGGAAAACATGGAAAAGGATTTTATGAAAGACCCTGAAGTGCAGTCGGCAATCAGGGCTTACAGAAGCTGCTGAATAAATAAAACGGCTTGCCTGCCGCATTATAATTTACAGCCATAATGCTTTTCTTCATCCCGAAAGGTATGGACTTATTCCCCGAAATGGGGTAAAATGAATACACGGAAATTGGGAGAAATTGATGAGATGGTGCTTCTGATTTTTTATATAGCAGCCCCGGGGGCACAGGAATAATTATAAGCACTGGCTGGTTTCAGCCCAGTGCTTTTTTAATTAAAAATATTCAGGTTAAAGGAGGGTAAAATGCAATCAAGTTTAATCGGAAAAATCGAAAAGGCTAAGAGATATGCCCAGGAGAAAGACCGAATAACCTTTACTGAATTATCAGTGAATTTCCGTGGGGAAAACGATTCCCACGTTACCGGATATGGAACTGAAGGATGGCATTGCACATGTAACTTCTTCTCACACTGGGGACTGTGCTGCCACACCATGGCTATGGAACGCATACTGGGTGATATGCTCCCGAAAGAGGCCTTGTCCTCCCAGTTTGACAACACCGACGCAATACAATAATATTAATGCGGCTGAATCAGGGCAAAATCGTTATGAAGACTACTAAAATAGTATTCAGGGCTTGTGTTTTATTTGTTCTTTTAGCATTGACGTCTTTGATGCCACTGCTGCCAGGTTGCAGCGGAAACGGAACCACTACCAATACTACCAAAACCACCCAGATCCCGTTTTCAATACACGTATCGCCCATGTATATGGACGACGGCATAGAAGGCGTGAGCTATGTCTTCCTGGTAACCGTTGACTACGGTACTATGGAGCCGAAAACAACAACTACGGAACCCACTACCACCAAAACTTCGGATACTAACAATACAACTACAGCTACACAGACTATCGATGAGAGTCTGGCAAGAATTTCAGCTACCGCCGAGAATGCCACCGTTTCCGTCGGGCCTAAGGCAATAGCCGAGGGTTATGTCGCCGAGGTGGTAGTCGTGCCTGCAGAAGGAACAGTCGGCAGCATTATTACCGTAAAAGTAAAAGCCGAATGGCAGGGCTATTCCAATACCGAAACAGTTACTCTGTTTATCCGTGAAAAACCGGAATCTCTGGAAGAGCTGACTACCGATGCAATAAAAATAAGAAACACCTTTATCTCCTGGGTTGCTACCAACTGCCCCGAGCTGGGAATCTCGCTGGATGAAGCCTGGTTCGGAACCATCGTCTACCCCAATGCCGGAGTAATAAAATACTTCCTGTTCTTCTCTGAAAAATGGGAGTTAGGAATACGCTGGAATACTTCCACCGGTTCGGTTGACTGGGCGCAGATGTATGTCAGGTTGCGAACAGCCCAGTTCGCACCTTCCAGATCCTTTGAAATTGGTTCTTTAAGTGCAGCCAATCTGAGTATCTATGAGATTAGCCCGCACCCTATGGTCTGGCGTTAGCCGTTATTAAAATATAAAATAGCATCGCCGGCTACAAAAAGCGAACCGGTGATACAGATCAGGGCGTTATTGGGAGCTTGCCGTCTGGCAAGCTCTATTGCTTTCGGAACATCCTCAGCCTCATGAACTGCCCTGCCCTGCTTTAAAAACTCCTCTTTCAGCAAAGAGACTTTCATCGAACGCGGATGTTGGGAACGCGTAACGATAATCTCGTCGAAGAGAGCAGCCAGTTCGCCAATCATACTTCCGACATCCTTATCGGCCGAGGCGCCGAAAATGAGGATTGTTGAGCATGCAGGCTGCGAATCCGATTTTGAAAAATATTGCTTATAGTGATACTGCAATGATTTTTTAAGTTGGCGGGCGGAAAGCACATTGTGTGCCCCGTCGATTATAATAAGCGGATTTCTTCCCATCAGTTGGAATCGCCCCGGCCATTTAACTTCACTCATTCCCTTGCTGATGGATAAAAGCGATATGTTAAAACCCTTCCCGGTCAAGACCTCCAGCGCGGCTATCGCTGTTGCTGCATTCTCCCACTGGCAGCAGCCTGCCAGTGGAACCGACAACCGGTAGTTATTGAGACGGCCTCTTATCACGAGCCGCGATTTTTCGGGAGTGGAACATTCATCCTGCCATAGAATATCCGTTCCGACCTTAATAAGAGGGGAATGCTGTGCAAGACACTTCTCTTCGATTACCTGCATGGCTTCATCTACCTGGGGAGCCGAAACTACGGGGATTGCCTGCTTGATTATGCCGGCCTTTTCGGCGGCGATTTTGGCAATGGTATCCCCCAGCACGTCGGTGTGGTCGAGATTCACCGGTGTAATGATGCAGACCTCGGGGCTGACGATATTGGTGGCATCCAGCCTGCCCCCCAGCCCCACCTCCACCACACAGAAATCGGCATTATGCCTTGCAAAGAAGACAAAGCAAAGAGCCGTCATTACCTCGAAGGTGGTGAGCAGACCGTAAGTGGCACGCCTGTTGACGGCATCGACCGACGGCTTGATTTCATTTATGATATCGGTAAACTCAGCTTCGGATACCATTTCGCCGTCTATTTGAAAGCGCTCCCTGATATCGATAAGGTGCGGAGAGGTGTAAAGCCCGGTTTTATATCCCGAAGCCGTCAGCACCGAAGCTATCATGGCAGCCACGCTGCCCTTGCCCTTGGTGCCGGCAATATGAACCGTCTTAGCCTTCAGGTGGGGGTCGCCCAGCAAAGACATCAACTCGAAAACGCGCCGCAGGTCGTAGCTGGCCGGGTCATGCAGTTTATGGATGGTTTCATAATCGGAAAAACTGTAGATATATTCCAGCGACTGCCGATAGTTTAAACTCTGCATCAAAACTCAAAATACGATTATATTTTTATTTCTTCCGCACGCTGGAAGCGCCGGAGATATCGATATCGCCCATAACCGGATTGCCGATATAATAAAGCGACGAAGCGCCGCTGACCTCAGCATTCAGGGTGCCGTCCATATTGACCACGGCATTACTGGCGCCGCTGACTTCGATATCGACATCATTGACGGTAAAATTGTCCAGTTCCAGTTTGCTAGCCCCCGAAACCTCGGCTGTTAAATCCTGCCCGCTTCCGGCAACATTCATCGTGCTGGCTCCGGAGATATTGAACTCGGCATCGCCGCAGGCAATGGTTCCTCCCACCACACTAGCCCCAGAGACATCAATATCGACGGTACCCGCAGTCAAATCCATGATTTCCAGTTCGCTGGCGCCGCTGACATCTATCTCAACCTTTCTGGAAGTGTTAAACTTCTTCAAGATTCCTTTCGCCGCACCGCTCATGGTCAGTTCACTGATATCGGGAAGGCTGATTTTTGCTATCGCCGTAATCGACTGGTAATTATAGCCCTGCTCCAAGCGCACCAGCAGGTTGCTTCCGGAACGGCTGACAATCACATAGTCCATGATGTTGTCATCAGCCGTGACACTGATGCTGCAGGTATCCGACTGGCTGATTTCAACCTCGAAAACATTGCTGATTTGGATTGAATCAAAATCCGTGTAATTAAACTGTTCGGTTATCAGATTCCCCGAACCGCTTACCGGCAATATGCATCCCGAAACACAGGGGATGACAAGCAAGCTGATAATGGACAGGACGGTAATAATACTTTTTATTCTCATATCCGACCTCCATTTTACATCATAATATTACGGCACATCTCTGCCGGAAATCAATCCGTTTTACATGGTTTCTCATAATTTTACTTGACGCCCGCATATATCGGCTGATAATATCAAGAAACTGAAGGAGTATTGAATTGAATTTTACCGATAAATTAGAAAGCGCCGTTTCCAAAAACAACAGCCTGGTATGTATCGGACTGGACCCCGACCCGGATATCTTTCCGGATGCCGAAAGCGTTTTCGAATTCAACCGGGCGATTATAGATGCTACCTCCGACCTTGTTTGCGCCTATAAACCGAACTTTGCCTTTTATGAAGCCTTCGGCACGCAGGGTTTTACCGCTTTGAAGGAAACCGTGGATTATATTCCGAAAGATATCCCTGTCATAGGCGATGCCAAGCGCGGAGATATCGGCAACACCGCCAGGGCTTACGCCAGATCGATATTCGATAATTTTAATTTCGATGCGGCAACTATAAATCCGTATATGGGATCCGATTCCGTCGCCCCATTTATAGAATACCGCAATAAAGGAATTTTCATCCTCTGCCGCACCTCCAATGCCGGTTCCGGCGATTTCCAGTCTCTGAACTGTGTGGCAGACGGCCGCAGCATTCCCCTCTTCCAGATGGTAGCGGATCGCGCCAGCCAGTGGAATAAGCATGGCAATGTGGGTCTGGTGGTGGGAGCCACCTATCCCGAAGAGTTGCAATTGCTGCGGGAAATTTATCATGACATGCTGTTTTTGATTCCCGGGGTCGGGGCGCAGGGCGGCGACCTTGAAAAAGCAGTCTGCAACGGCAGAGATGATAAAGGCATGGGTATTATCATAAATTCGGCGCGGCAGATAATATATGCCTCGCGCGGGGCTGACTTTGCCACCGCCGCACGCAAAGCGGCCATGGATTTACGCGATCGCATTAACAGTTTCCGCTAGAGAGACATGTCATGGTTATAGCAATAAATCAGGGCGATGTCGTGCAGCTTAAAAAGAAGCATCCCTGCGGCAGCGACCGCTGGCAGGTTACCAGAACCGGCGCCGATATCGGCATGGTTTGTCTGGGCTGCCGGCACAAAGTAATGCTTGAAAGAAGCTCATTCGAGAAAAGGATTAAGTCTTTTATCTCAAAGGGCGAAGAGACTTCTCAATAATACCGGATTGTATGTTATAATCCGTATACCATCTATTCAAAGGGGCACCTGACATGTGGGATTGGTTTACTATAAACAGCATCTGGTTTTTAACCGGGGCGTCGGTATTCTTCATAGCTCTGGTTATTTCCAGGAATATGTTCCGGGACAGTGTTGCCAAACTCAAGCCGGATAAAAGAGATACAAAGAAAAACAAGTTCTGTGACAAATTCCTGCTTTCGGTAATATATATCTCGGTTGCCATTATCATGCTGTCATTTATAGCCATCATACTCTCAAGTGATGATGTTTTTTCTTCTATTACCATTGAAAGCATTCAGGAATGGCTGCTTGAGCACGGAGTCGTCATACTGGCTTATATCGCCATAGCCTATTTTATTTACCGCATCTCCAGGGCTTTCGTGCCGAAAATGGTAACCGGACTGGTTAAAAGCAGCGGCAAGGGAAGGCATTCGAAATCCTGGTTTGAAAGAAGGGCAAAAACATTAACAGGATTGATAATATGGATAATCGCTATCGTCACCGGAGCCATTGCCTTCTTTCTGATACTGGGTGAACTGGGAATGGATATCACCCCCATGCTGGCAAGCGCCGGCGTCGTGGGTATCGCTCTTGCCCTCGGGGCACAGACTATCGTTAAGGACTTCCTGGGCGGCATTTTTATATTGATGGAGGACCAGTACAACAAGGGCGATGTGGTTAAAATCGCCGGCATATCGGGTGAAGTGGAGGAAGTCAATCTGAGGAGAACGGTACTGCGAGACCTGGATGGCATCGTCCACACCATCCCCAACAGTACCATTACTACCGCCTCCAACTATACCAGGGATTTATCCAGAGTGAATCTGGACATACCCGTAGCCTACGGCGAAGATCTGGACCGGGTCTTTGAGGTAATCAACAGGGTCGGTAAAGACCTGGCAGCAGACGCCTATTTCGGCAAACTTATCAAGACGCCGCCGAGGGTATTAAGAGTTCAAAAATTCGCCGATTCCGCTATTGAAATCAGGATTCTGGGAGATGTTCAACCGAGTATGCAGTGGGAAGTAACCGGCGAACTGCGAAAAAGGCTCAAGAAAGCCTTCGACGAAGAGAGAATCGAAATACCCCGGCCGCATATCAAAGTGCTTCGGGGCGATGAGAAAAAAGAGGACAGCGTTATCTGCAAGAGCTGCTCGTTTGCCAATCCACCGGGCAATAAATTCTGTGGCGGCTGCGGGAAGAAGCTGCAAAAACAGCCTGACTCTTAATGTTAACAGGACTATTTTGCCAACCGTTTAATCGATGCCGTTAAGCCAGGACAAACATGTTTCCG
>JAAYNN010000072.1 GCA_012520835.1 Dehalococcoidales bacterium | reverse complement strand
TATTATGTAAACTATCCCCTGCTGCTGTATTTTGTAGCTGATTTCTTTGACAAAGAAGCCTCGATATATTAAGCTATTATGTTGCCGATCATAAACCGTTATTCGTGGTTCGTCGGCATTTTCAGGTGGCGCATTCGTCTAGTGGCCTAGGACACGTCCCTCTCAAGGACGAGATCACGGGTTCGAATCCCGTATGCGCTACCAATAATTCCTTTTTATTCCCTTTTGGAAATATAGATAGTTATATTATTTATTCTATAAGGCCACTAACATCACTAGCAGCTTCAAAATTGACAAAAAATCGTGCTAGTATATTGATGCTGTTGGTGGTGTTAGCCTAAAATGGGATAATAAAACAGAAATATCTAGAAATACTTGAAAGATCCAAAATAATGGATAAATCAAATATCGAAAATAAGGGGAAAATAAAGTGAATTATGATGAACTTAGAAAATATCTACTATACCATATGAAAATGTCTCATGTTTATCAACCCGTTATGATAAAAGTGCTTCTTGAATCCTCAACTCCTGTATTAGCGAAAGAAATTGCCAAACATTTTCTTCAGTTAGATATTAGTCAAATTGAATACTATGAATCAATTACTAAGATCATGCCCGGGAAAGTTTTGTCCAAAAACAATGTTGTCATTCTCACATCTGAAGGATATGTTCTTAATAATGATATACCACTGACTTCAGAGCAGCGAGCTGAGTTAATAGAAATTTGTGATAAAAAAATCTCTGAATATATAAAAAAACGCGGTAAACTAATATGGCAACATAGACGCAGAGATAATGTAGTTCCCGGGTCTTTACGCTATGAAGTACTTAAGAGGGCTAGTTTTCATTGTGAACTTTGCGGTATAAGTGCTGATGAAAGGGCATTGGATGTGGACCATATACAACCACGCAGCAAAGGTGGAAAATCGGCTATAGATAATCTTCAAGCACTATGCTGGAAGTGTAATACTGAAAAACGTGATACGGATTCTACTGACTTCCGTGGATGGAAACAGTTTTATAACCAACGTGAGGAGGGTTGCCTATTCTGCCAACCAGATGCGGAACGAATTATTACTGAAACAGAATTGGCATATGCGTTCAAAGATGGATTCCCTGTTACTTATGGCCATACTTTGTTATTACAAAACGGCACGTTCCGTCTATGTTTGATCTTACAGGCGCAGAACTTAATGCGTGCTATCGAATGCTTAAAGATAATATGAGATTTCTAGAATCAAAGGATAGAACTATTAAGGGATTTAATGTGGGTGTTAACATAGGTGAAGTAGCAGGACAATCGATTCAGCACTGTCACTGGCATCTTATTCCACGAAGAAATGGCGATGTGGAAAATCCACGAGGTGGGGTAAGACACGTTATACCGGGTAAAGGTAATTATTGACTCTAACGGCAAAAAGAAATAATTTAAAAAGTATATATAAACGTTATAAAGATCCTTATCTTCAATCAATCTAAAACTCATCCAGCTTGACAGCTAATACTTGAAGTTATAGGATTAAACAGAACATTTAATCCGACATCGCTTCAGCATCTTAATTCTTCATATTTGTTTTTTACAAAGGAGTCGTTAATACAACGGATCAGGAAAGATATGGCGAAGAAAAGCACTTCTTCAGGTGATAAAGCAACAAATAACGATATCCAAGCCTCAAATTCGAGATTGCAGTACAATATAATTAACGATTGGTATAAAGCTGTTATCCAGAATGCCACCGAGGGATTTATCCTGGCAGATTTGAAATGCAATATCCTGTATGCCAATGATGCCTATTGCCGGATGCTCGGTTACAATAGAAATGAATTACTCTCTATGAATGCCATCGCCCTGATTGTAACAACGCCCTCTGAACGCAATAAATTCAACAATAATATAGAAAAAACCATTAATGAAGGCGAGGCTTCCTTTGAAATAAAAAACAGACGGAAAGACGGTAGCACTATAGATTTATCCGTAAGCTATAAGTATATGGATGTCGGCCCGGGTTTTATATTTTGCGTCCACAGAGATATTACCGAACAAAAAGAGATAATCAAACAATTATCCGAATCCGAAGAACTTTATCATGCACTTGTATCGCTGGGAGGCCGGGTCGGTGAAGCGGTTATCATAATGCAGGATATTAAAGGCAAGGAAGGTGTGCAAACTTTTGTCAGCGATGAATGGCTGAAAATTACCGGTTTTTCAAGGGTTGAATTGCTCGGCACGCCGTTTTTTAACCTGTTGAAACAGGAATATTATACCGCATCTCTGGACAGGCACCGCAGAAAATTAAGCGGTGAAACGATTCCCGATCCGTTCGAAATGGAAATTATCAGAAAAGATGGAACTGTTATCGATATCGAATTTACCAGTGTTCACACTACCTACCAGGGGAAAATAGCCAATGTAGCTTATATCAGGGATATAACTGAACGGAAAAGAGTGGAAAATGCCATTAAGGAATCCGAGAGCCGTTTGCAGAGCGTCTTATCGTCAATCGATGACTGGGTTTATGTTTTTGATAGAGAAGGAAAATTCGTTTCATGTCATCCCGAGCCGGCAAAACATATTTACGAACC
>JAAYNN010000071.1 GCA_012520835.1 Dehalococcoidales bacterium | reverse complement strand
TGCCCTTTGACAGCGGCGAAAGGGTGCCGGGTTACAGGATAGGAACAGCTTATTATGCCCAGCATCAACTGGAGCTTTTGAATCCGGCTAACGATTTGATGTCGGAACTCAGGCGCGTATCTGCCGAGCCTTCCGACCAGCAGCTGCGCTCCCTGCTGGGCGCTTTCCTTTTTTCCGGAGACGATGTTTTCAAGACGGTATCGGTGCTTTCCGGCGGAGAAAAGGCGCGCCTTGCCATCGCCAAAATGCTGCTTAAACCGGCCAATTTCATACTGATGGATGAACCCACCAACCATCTCGATATCGCCTCGCGCGAGGTGCTGACCGATGCGCTGGAGGAATATCAGGGCACACTCTGTTTTATCACCCACGACCGGCTGCTGATTAACCAGGTCGCCAGCAAAATCATCGAAGTCAAAAACGGCAAACTGACCGTCTATCTGGGGGATTACGATTACTATCTGGAAAAAAGAGCAGAAAATGAATCGTTTGGCGAAAAATCCGCCGATAATAAGCCGAAATCCTCATCCGATGATATCAAACGGCGCAAGAATGAGGAAGCCCGTTTGCGCAACGAGTATTTCCGCCGCTCTAAAGCGGTAAAAGAGGAAATCGAGAAAGCAGAGCACGAGATATCCCGGCTGGAAGAAGAAAAGGCTGGCATCGAAGCGCTGTATGCCGATGAGGAGGCCTGTAATGACGGTGCAGCCATCGTGGAAGCGATGGCAAGGCATCAACAGGTGCTGGAGCGCATTAAGGCACTGGAGAGCCGCTGGGCGGAATTGAGCCTGCAGGATGAAAATATGAAACAGGAACTGGACCGGGCTATGCGCCTGCTGGACTCTGGTTAATCAAGTCTCTCGGTTGCCAGTTCTTATCCACTGGCATACTGTCAACAGACATTCCTGCCATTCTGAGGCGAAGACGAAGATATTTGCGATGAGATGAATGGCTTCATAGAGCAGTTGGAATTGGGTGGGTGTATGGTCATTATTTTATCCTCATGTATAAAAATTTGTAATAATTTGCCGGATTTTATAGAGAAATGGGTTGAATATAAAATCATGTGGGATTATAATCGTTTGAAAACCATATTATATGTTTTTTAAAGTACCAAGAAGTAAAGGTAAATAAATCATTTATGATCTTAAAAGAAGGAGAGAGTGTCTTAGATATATATGAAGTAGATCGCTTTTTAGGTGAAGGGTCTTTTGCGGAAGTTTATCGAGTTAATCATAAATATTTAGGGCGACAGGCACTTAAAGTATTTAAAGCCATAGAAACTGATATCCTTGAGATAAAAAGAAAATTAGAAGAAGCGGTAATACTATCAAAAATCGGGCATCCAAATATAATAAGAGTATATGATGCGGGAATTTTAAAAACTTCTGAAGGACAAAGAGGTTATTTTACAATGGAATACATTTCTGGCGGCACCTTAGATTCATGGATTGTTTCACATGAATTTAAGCGGGTCAGCATAAAAGATACTATAAATATTGTACAGCAAATATGCATGGGCTTATCGGTATCGCATAAAAAGAAACCACCGATAATTCATCGGGATATCAAACCTCAGAATATACTGGTTAATGAAGATATTGATGGTTTAAGAATAAAAATCAGTGATTTCGGATTGGCTAAAGAAGTCAACCCACTGACTTTGTTAGCAAGTGCAAAAGGAACGCCAGTATATAAGGCACCAGAGTGTTTAAATGATAATATGGACTCTTGCGCTGGTGATGTCTGGGCTATTGGTGTTATCTTTTATATTTTAGTAACTCGAAAATTCCCTTTCCCAATAGAAAGTCGAGATGATTTGTCATCTAATATTTGGCAAAAGTATCCATTAATCCCACCATCTGAATATAATGTTAGAATTGATGATGAACTTGAGGAAATAATATTAAAGGCACTCGAAATTAAACCAGAGGAACGATATCAAAATGCCATGGTAATGCTAAAAGATATCACTCGATGGAAAAATAAATACCAAAATACAACATAGAACTATAAAATTACTTATAAACTAAATTGGAGCCGTTTATGAGCCAGAAAGATGAAATGAACAGCATCCTATTAAATATGGGAAGACCTGACATATATCGTATTAATGCTTTTCGATTATTAAATCTACCAATTACAACCACTAACAAAGATATTAAAAAGATTACTTATAAAAACGAGCTAATGCAAAAATACGCTATTGATAAGTGTAATAGGAATGAAAAAAGCAATGAACTTAAGGAAAAAGCATTACAAAGGATATTAAACCCTGAATTAAGGTTTATAGATGAATTCTTCTGGTATTGGCCTTCCTCAGATAACCCGAATGTAACTGACGATGCGATTTCAGCAGTGATTAATGACAAACTTCCAGATGCCGTATCGATTTGGGGGAAAAGAGAACAAAATGGTAGCGAATCACATGTATCTTCTCATAATTTAGCTGTCTGTTACCACTCTTTAGCATTGGAAATCGATAGAAGAGAAATTGAAAAAAAACCTGTTAATAATGACCTGAAAATTAAAAGGTCTAATTACTGGAAAGCAGCTTTATCACGATGGCGGCTGTTACTAAAAAATAACAATTTTTGGCAACGAGTTCAGCAGCGTATAGATTATATAAATGACCCGCGTATTAATTACCAAACAATTGTACAAATTAAAAAACAATTACCGCAAGCCTTGCTTATGATAAATGCGTCCATTGCCTTGGAGTATTCCAAAATAGATGCTATGGAAGACATGCAGTTCCATATAAATTTAATGAACGAGTCCGGTTTTGGCAGTGAATTAATAAACGATGCACTACATCAAGCTTTAGATAGTACGCGTATTTCATTAAAAAATATTTGTGCAAATAATGCTGAGGAAGTAAATAATTCTCCAAGCAATGGTTACGAGATAAATAATAATATGATCAAGGACACTAAAAAACTATTGTTGCACTTTGATAGGCTATTACCCAAAGAAGATGTTTTAAAAGAATCTGTTCATGATGAAATAGCCTTACAAATAAGGTCAAGTGTTTACTCATATGCAAACGCAACCGAAAACTGGGAAAATGCATTGAGTTTACTCCAGCAAGCTTGGGTAATTGCTTCTGGTATTTCTATCAAGAGAAAAATAGAAGAAGATATTACAACAATAAACAATGTATTAACTTATACTACATGCTGGTTCTGTGGAAAACCTGCAAAGGATAGTTCGGCTATGGCAGAGGTCGTTATGTACGGCAATGTACGAGAAGAATGGCAATTTTTCGAAACAAAAGTAAGATGGCACAATGTAAGGATACCGGTTCCTAGGTGTGCTCTATGTAAAGGTGCTCATTCGACACGGCATAATATCGGTTGTGGCGGATTGGTATTTGGGGTATTAGCAGGTCTAGTTATGGGTGTTACACTACAAGAGGTATTCAATGGCGTATTGGTTGCAATAATAACCTTTGCTTTCATTAGTTCCTTAGCCTATCTTCTGTCACTGGCAACATTTCCACCAGGTGTTAAAACAGAAGACCATAAAATGAGTTTTCCCAAGGTACAGGAAATGATAAATAACGGGTGGAACGTGGGAGAAAAACCGAGTAATGTTCAATAAGGAGAAAAAGATGTCATTTAACAAGATTTTGTATCATTTTAATCAATGGCTATTTTTCCCGAATGATTTCAGGATAACGCTACCAGAACAAATAGATATATCTAAACATGTTGCGCTGAAACAAGCGCCTACCAGTAAGTATAACGATGAAATAATTGACATGGCCAAAGATTTAGGCACGTTGATTTGGCGTATTCGCAGAAGATTGCAAAGCCCAGAAATCACGCCCAAAGTAACAAATAAAATATCCCTTGATATGGATTCTGTCCTCTCAACACTCACTAATAACGGAATCGAAATAAAAGACCATACAGGCGATGATTATTACGATGGTATGGCTTTGCATGTAATCGCGTCTCAACCATTAGATGGTTTAGACAATAAAAGAATTATCGAGACTTTAAGGCCAACCATTTACTACCAAAATAAAATTGTTCAACGCGGTGAAGTTCTTGTAGGTATCCCTGCAAGAAGTGATATTAATAAAGAATAGGTTTCAAGGAGTAAGAAATGAAAAGATCAACGATTGATTTCGGTATCGACTTGGGAACCACCACCAGTAGTATTGCAGTTCTGGATGGAACCACAGCAAGAGTAATAAGGCTTGGTAGCGAAAGACGTGAATTCATACCATCTATGGTTGCCTTTAACAAAAAAGGAAGAATGCTTGTTGGCGATGAGGCAAAGGCGCTATTAAGAAGTGGCGATGAGGCGGAAATCAATGATGTTTGCTATGAGTTTAAGTTGGCAATGGGACACCCTGAAATTTTCCATACCTTTAAAGTAAACAACAAGAATATGCTACCTGAAGAGTTATCGGCAGAAATATTAAAAGAACTGAAAAAATATACCCAAGAAGAAATCACTGCTGCTGCAATAGGAATTCCGGCGGTATTTGAATCCCCACAAAGCGCTGCAACAGATAGAGCAGCAAAACTTGCGGGGTTATCACTAAGCCCTTTAATTCAGGAACCGGTTGCTGCAGCCCTCACATACGGATTCCAAACCACAACCGATAATGCTTTCTGGATGGTATATGACTTCGGCGGTGGTACATTTGACGCAGCAATTATACAATTAAGAGATGAGCAAATTCAGGTAGTTAACCACGCTGGAGACAATCACTTAGGTGGTGGACTAATTGATTTGGAAATAGTCAATAAACTTTTGATTCCTGATATTAAAAAGGAATTTAGAATTTCAGATAATGATGTGTTATGGAACGTTATTCATAGCGATTATATGCTAAAGCATCTTAAACATCTTGCAGAGCGACCTAAGATAAAACTTACAAATGAGAAAGAAGCTCTATTTGAAACTGATAAGCTTTGGGATGACAACAACAATGATACCAGTTTTGAGCGAGTAATTAAGATAAGTGAAATCGAACCGCTCATGGAACCCTTCATTGAAAGGTCTATTGAAATATGTAAAAAGGTACTCAAGGATGCAAGGCTCAGCCCTTCCGATATTCAGAAATTGATCCTGGTGGGCGGACCGACATTAGCACCAATGTTCAGAGAACTACTAACCGATAGGCTGGGAATACCGTTAGAATCTAAAGAAGACCCCGTAACAGTAGTTGCACGCGGCGCGGCGATATTTGCAGGAACGCAGTTGGTAAATAAAACTGCAAGCAAAAAGATTCCAATATTGGTTCCCGGACAGTTTTTTGTGGAACTGGATTATCAGCCGATAGGTGATGATGCCGAGCCAATTATTGCAGGTAAAGTAAGCGCCGATAAAGAACAGAATTTAAATGGATACTATATAGAGTTTTCTAGTTCTACAGGCGATTGGCGCTCCGGTAAAATTAAATTGAGAGATGATGGTGGTTTTATAGGCAATGTTGTTGCCGAACGTAACATAAAAAATGAGTACTTAATTGAACTTACAGATGAAAAGGGAAATTTAAAGGATATTACCCCCAATCGTTTTGATTATACAATAGGGATAATTGTCTCTGCTCAAACACTGGTAAATAATATTGGTGTCGCTCTTGCTAACGGCGAAGTTGAAATTTTATTTGAGAAGAATACACCACTGCCGTCTAAACAAAGAAAAGATTTATACACAACAAAAACAGTCAAGCGTGGCGATTCGGGTTCTTACCTCAGAATCCCAGTTGTCGAAGGGCAAAATAGGTTAGCTGATAGGAATCATCAGATTGGATATTTAGAAATTACAGGACAAGACACCAAAATTAGCAGAGATGTTCCGGCAGGTAGTACAGTTGAGTTTTCTCTAAATATCGATGAATCGCGACTTTACCATGTAACGGCATATATTCCACTTCTTGATGAATATTTTAATAATACGTTCAATCCTATTTATCCAGAAACGGATTCGCAATTAATAAATGATTTAGCCAAACAAACGGAGGAAAGGTTTAACAGAATAAGCGAGGCCGCTGAAAAAATCGAATCTGTAACAGCACTGGAGAAATTAGAAAAAATAAAAGCTACAAAGATGGTGGAGGAAATAAATTCATCATTGAACCAGAATCAAATACAAGATAAAGATGCTGCGACCCGCAAAAATTATCGCCGTATTGAACTTGATGCAAAACTGGATGAGATCGAAAAAATTATCGAATGGCCTACCCTTGTAAACGAAGCACAAGAGAAAATCAGCCTGGGCAGAAAAATCATAGAAGAATATGGAAGCGACGAGGATGAAATGGCTTTCAACCGCCTGGAAAAGGAAACTACCAGAGCTATTAATTCAGAAGATACTGATATTCTACGGCAGAAGGTAAACGCCTTATCTCGATTAGTATTGGAAGTAATGATGGAGCAACCTGGCTTCTGGATGGCACAATTTGAACTACTGATTCAAAAACATCAGGATGAAATGCGAGACAAACAGCGAGCGACACAATTTATTTCTCAGGGTTATCATGCTATTGATAATAATAATATTGATGAATTACGCGATGCAGTACTGCAACTGTACGAATTATTACCTGAATCTGTTGTTGAAGAAGTACGTGGATACATGAGTACTGTTATGAATAAGAGAACTTTCAATTGATAAGAGGACTGTAATAATGAATTTTGGGGAACAGCAATCGGATACTTTTTTAAAAAAAGCAGAATATAAAGAGAATATACATTCAGAAGAACAGGAATTATTATCAATATTAAACTCAGCTTCTGAGGCAGCATTGCGTCAGAAGTATCTAAAAGCTGAAGCTTTACTCAAGCCATTAATTGATAATGGTAATTGTCAAATTGAAGTATTAGACTTAATGGCTAAAATCTATGCTCAACAAGGTAAATACCAGCAAGCTCAAAAACTTTGGCTTTTATTATTAGAGAATGAGCCAACAAACTTACATTACATTTCTGCATTAAAATCGTGTGCAACTCAACAGAAACCAAATTACTTTATATATCAATATTCTTGGCTGATAATTACAATCTTAATATGGTTTATAGTCATTTTAAGCATATTAGTTGGTTAAACTAAATCGCCCCCGCATCTTAATCGTCAGCCATTTTCCCCCGGCCCGGTACGGGTCAGGGCGTAGCTGTCCTTTAACTTATTACTGCTTAAACTTAAAGTAATGTGCCCTTTTTTATACCCAGTACTGAAAGAGATATGATAAACTTTATTGCCAATAGTGTATTTTGACTTGCCAAAGAGAGAAAATTCTGCAGCCTTTTAGCAGTCCTTTATAAATAAACCTATCCAGTTACAGTATTCCGCGTTATACAAAATAAATCGGGAATAACTATTGATTCCCGTCTTTTAATGTATTAATCTATTTGGGGAAGAGATATGAGACAGATTGTATTGGCATCTTCATCGCCACGCAGAAAAGAGCTGCTCGAAAAATTCGGGCTGCGCTTTACGGTGGACGCAGGCGCTTTCCGGGAAGACCTCTCCAGGGGGACGGAGCCGCACAAGCTGGCCAGAGAAATCTCGCTCGGCAAGGCCGACTCGGTGGCATGGAAGTATCCCGATGCTTTGGTCATCGGGGTGGATACCTTCGGTATTCTCGGCAACAGAATACTGGGGAAG
>JAAYNN010000070.1 GCA_012520835.1 Dehalococcoidales bacterium | reverse complement strand
CCCCGAATCAAGAAATTTTTCCATTTTGGCAAGGCATCTTTTCGAATAGATAGAATGCAGCTGTTCCGTTTTATCCCCGATTCTGGGTAATAGCGCATCGTAATCGCGCGGCAAAGATATCATGTATTTCAGAAGCTCGATATTTATAAAAGGCATATCGCAGGCAACCGCTATGGCATAATCATATTTGACGGCAAGCAGTCCTGAATACAACCCCATCAAAGAGCCGGCTCCGGGTTTGACATCGACCGCCCATCTGACGGGCATTGTGATTTCATTATAGCGGCGTCCGTTGGTAGAAACCACGATGTCATCGCTCACCGTCGACAGTTTTTCGGCTATGGATTGAATCAAGACGGATACCCCATCCAGTTTGACTCTGGCTTTATCGATACCGAGTCGTGAACTTTTGCCGCCGGCAAGCAATATAGCGCTTACAGAATCAGGCATTGCGATTCCCCATGATAAATATTACGGAAGACGAACGGTAACCCTGATTTCTTTAGCATCTTCGGTACCGTGCAAAGCCGCTACCAGTCCACTGATGGTGTTGATGAACATATCCTGAATGAAGGGTTTCATCTCCAGGGAAACCCCGTTGACAATCAGTGAAACATCGGCAGCGGAGTTATTTTTCAAATATTTATCGATGATAAATTCGACGATACCTTCGGCATCATCGAAGGAAAACTGCGGCACGTCGATATCGAACTGGCGATCGGTAACCAGTGCAACCAGATCCTTTTCATCGGTTAATATTTTATCGCTCACCTCGGAACGGAAAACCTCAATCTTCGGCTTGTTTTCAAATTTATAGCCTTCCAGGATGACGATATCCATGCCCTCTGAAACCATCTCTTTTATCTGGTCGAGAGTTAATTCTTTTTGGGATTTGCGTATCACGGCTGTTTTTTCCGGAGAGGAAATAACTACCACGTCGCTTCCCGCCTGACCCAGACGCCAGGTGTCTTTCCCCTCGATATCGATCTCGAAATCCCCCTTGTGATGCTTGATTACGGCTATCTTATAGCCCTTTTCCTTCAAGCCTCGTATCACTTTTTCCAGGATGGTTGTTTTCCCGCAGTTATGCCTGCCGATAAAAGAAATAACCGGTATCATTTTGATACTGCTCCTGTAGTATTCTCAGATTTACAACAACTCTCCTCCTCTCATTGAAAGAGGGCGGAGGAGGTTGTATTGCAATTGGTCAGCGGAATTTTAAATATTATTTGTTAGCCCATTTTTCAGCCAGGTCGCCGACTAAAGGCAGTTTGAAGTAATTCCCCTGATAGGCTTTTACCATAAGAATTATCCAGAGTATAAAAGCAAGGATTGAAATAATCGGCCACAGGATATTCCCAAACGGTAAAAAGCTGAAAATTATGCCTAGAAGAGTAATGATTCCGAAAACAATAATCGATTGCATAGCATGAAAGCGGACAAACCTGTTATGGGGTTCGATAAGGAAGAAAATCAAGCCTGTAACCCATCCTAGAACATAACTCAATAAGGCTGCAATGTTTTCCTGCAATCCGGTAGAAGTATTACCCATAGTTTACCCTCCCCTTAAAATTTATTATGGCTATTTATAAGATTATACTGTTAACTAAAGAGTGTCAATACTTTTAGCCTTTATTTTCTGCTTTTAACCTTATTTTTATGTTCTATCTTTTCGATTTTATAGCACAACTTGCCAGCCGGCACCAGTACTTCGATTTTATCTCCCGCACTCTTTCCCATAATAGCTTTCCCGAGCGGCGATGACCCGGATATTTTGCCTTTCAGAGGGTCGTATTCCCTATCGCTAACCAGCGTATATTCCAGTTTTTCGGCGTTTCCCAAATCGGTTAGCAATACGTAATCACCGATGCCTGCTCTGTCGGTATCCTTAACGCATTCATCGACTATCTCAGCGTTCTTGATAATTTCCTGTAAATCCATGATTTGCCCTTCCAGATAACTCAATCTTTCCCTGGCGGCATCAAGGGGGGCATTTTCACGAAAATCCTTATCGGCAGCTGCCTTGCTGACTTCTTCGATTGCCTGAGGACGCTGTTTCTTCAATTCTTCCAGTTCAATCTTGATCTTTTCGTAGCTTTCGGGGGTCAACGTCATTTTTTGCGAAGCATCTTTTTTTGCACCATTATTACTTGCTTTTGACTTGCTCTTCTTAGATTTTAAATGCGTTGATAAGTTGGATTTAGTGAATCCCTCCTTTTTAGCATAGCTCAGAAAAACACGTATAATCTCCAGTTTTTTATTATACTCCGCATCCGAAACAGACAGTCTTTCAGCATAGTTGGCAATTTCGGGCGGCATCAGCTCACTAAAAATCTTATACTTACCAAACCAGCGGGCAAAATGGTTTATGGTATGCCGGTATGAATCACGCTCCTCCGTTGAAATCCCTTCGATAAAACAGGCAGCAGCTTCAGCTATCTTTATCCTATTGTCAGTGTTATCCATCTATTCTCCGTTTTCCAATATAATATTAATGTTATTAAACGCATTAACACGATAATAATTTCGAAACAGTACGCATATTTACTGCCTTGCGGATTACCCGGCTGTGAAAATCAAAATCTAACTCATCGGAAGCGATAATTTCATCCACGATTCCCGAATTATTATTTATGTCAAACAATCTATCAAGCTGGCTGTTATTAAGGCGTGCATAAAAGCCCTGTGCCAGGCGGCAGATGCGCAGTTCTTTACCCAGTTTTCTTTTCCATTCTTTTTCATAAGACGCCAATCCAGACGCCCGCAAATTGCCTTCTTTTAAAGCCAGGTCGATGTTATCGACAGCTATATCGGCACAAAGCAAACCGAAATAAATACCGCCTCCCGTCAAGGGTTTTACATGTCCGGCTGCATCGCCAACGACAATAAAACGTTCACCATAT
>JAAYNN010000069.1 GCA_012520835.1 Dehalococcoidales bacterium | reverse complement strand
TTCCGGCAAAGGCTGCAAAGGTCAGAAATCACGTGCCGGAAACAAGGTAAGGCCTGGTTTCGAAGGCGGCCAGTTGCCTTTAATTAAGCGTCTTCCGAGGAAGCGCGGCTTTACCAATATCTTTCGTGTTGAATATGAAGTAGTCAATACAGGCAGCCTCAATGTTTTCGAGGCCGGCAGCGAGGTTACGGCCGATAAACTGGTTGAGGCCGGAATCATTAAAAATACCAGAAAACCGCTAAAAATCCTTTCGCGTGGGGATTTAAACCAACCCCTGACAGTGAAAGCGGATAAATTCTCGGCGGCTGCCAAAGCCAAGATAGAGGCTTGCGGCGGTATGGCGGTCGAGGTGGCAAATGGCTAAGCCAAGGCTTCTGCAGGCAGCTATCGATGCCTTCAGACTGCCCGATTTGAGGCGGCGCCTTCTGGTTACCTTCGGCATACTGGTGGTATTCAGGCTGATCGCACACGTTCCTCTCCCCGGAGTAGATTCGGCTGCTCTTGCGGCATTATTTGAAAATAATGCCATACTGGGCATGATAGACCTTTTCAGCGGCGGGGCCATGAAAAATTTCAGTGTCGCCGCGATGGGTGTTTATCCTTATATTACGGCTTCCATTATCATGACGGTAATGACGCCGGTTATTCCCAAACTGCAAGCTATGGCTCAGGAAGGTGAAGCCGGTAGAAACAAGATCAATCGTATAACCCACTGGTTGACAGTACCGCTGGCCGGTCTGGCTGGCTACGGGCAACTGGTTGTTTTACAGAATGCCGGGGCAGTGGCCAGAGCGGATGCTCTGTTAACTGTTGCCATGATTATGACTATGATAGCCGGAACGATGTTCCTGGTATGGCTGGGCGAACAGATTACCGAGTACGGCATCGGCAACGGTATTTCGATTATTATCTTTGCCGGTATTGTGGCAGGATTACCCGAGATGGTAGGAGATTCCATACTGGCGGCACAACAAGGGCAGCTGGCCGGTTTAATCACTTTCTTCCTGGTAGGCCTGGCAACCACTGTACTGATAGTTATCTTCACCGAAGCGCACAGGCGTATACCGGTACAGTATGCCAAGAGCGTTTTTAAGAGCGGGCGCATGTACCGGCAGTCGGGAGCCAGCCATATTCCCCTGAGGGTAAATACCGCCGGTATGATACCTCTTATCTTCGCTATGGCGCTGGTGATGTTCCCGGGCATTGTTGCCAGTTATTTTCAGGATGTGGAAGCCCAGAACTTCTGGTATTGGGTGGTGCAGATATTCAGCTCCAATACACCTCCACCTCTTGGAATTATATATTGGGCTTTGTATTTTATACTGGTATTCGTCTTTGCTTTCTTTTATACCATGGTGATATTCCAGCAGCAGGACCTGCCCGGTGTTCTTCAAAGACAGGGGGGTTTTGTGCCGGGTATCAGGCCCGGAAAGCAGACGGCTGCTTATCTGACAGGGGTGATTGAGCGTATAACCTGGGGTGGGGCGCTCTTTTTGGCGGTGGTGGCGATAATGCCGTTCATCGTAAGTCTGGTAAGCGATGTCAGTAATCTGGTTTTATCCAGTTTCGGCATGCTGATTGTTGTCGGCGTTGTGCTTGATACCATGAAGCAGATGGAAGCGCAGCTTTCCATGCGGCGTTATGAAGGCTTTATTAAATAAAAGGAACCAGGGTGGAATAAAGGATTGTATATTATATTCCTTGGAGCTCCCGGTGCCGGTAAAGGCACTCAGGCTGCCGGCGTTGCAGAGGAATTTGGTCTGGTATCTATTGCAACCGGCGATTTATTCCGCCAGGCGGTAGAGCGTGGGGATGACCTTGGGAAAAAGGTCAGGGAATTTATGGCAAAGGGGGCTTTAGTCCCCAATGAGATAACGGTGCAGATGGTTTTAAACAAGCTGGCTGCTCCGGAAAGCGGCAAGGGAGCGATTCTGGATGGGTTTCCCAGAAATCTGGGACAGGCCGAGGCGCTCGATGAAGCTTTTAAGAAAAAGAAGCAGAAAATCGACAGTGTTGTCTATATAAAAGTAGAAGAGAAGGAACTGATACGGCGCTTGAGCGGTCGCTGGGTATGCCGCAGCTGCCAGTCTCCCTACAGTATTCAGGGTGCTTTGACTGAAGAACAGAAAAAGTGTGCCAGGTGCGGCGGGGAATTGTATCAGCGGCCGGATGACAACCTGGAAACGATTAAAAACCGGCTCAAGGTCTATTTTAGCGAGACCGCGCCCCTGATATCATATTATAGAAACTCGGGCAGATTGATTGAGGTTGACGGAGAAGGGGCAGTCGGGGAAATAACACAGAGGATAATTCAGGCTCTTCGCAAGAAAACCTGTAAAAATAAATAATGAGTATAAAATTAAAATCCGCAAGGGAAATTGCAGTTATGCGAATAGCCGGACGGATTGTGGCTGAAGTATTGCATGTCTTAAAAGAGAACGTGCAAGCGGGAATGAAAACAAGGGAACTGGATGTGATTGCCGAAAGGGAATTAAAAAGGCTGGGAGCGAAATCATCTTTTAAGGGATACTGCGGGTATCCGGCCAGTATTTGCGTTTCTATAAACGAAGAAATCGTTCACGGCATCCCCGGTGATAAGGTTATTAAAAACGGTGACATCGTTTCGATGGATGTCGGCTCGATATACGACGGCTATCAGGGTGATGCCGCTTTAACAATCGGAGTCGGGGATATCAGCCCTGAAGCGGCTGAACTTTTAAGGGTTACCGAAGGTGCGCTGGCGGCCGGCATATCGGTCGCCCGTGACGGTGCCAGATTAGGCGATATCGGCGCTGCGGTGCAGGAATATGCCGAATCGAGGGGTTTTTCGGTGGTGCGTGAATATACCGGTCACGGCATCGGCAGGCAGATGCATGAAGACCCGCTGATTCCCAACTTCGGAACGAGAGGCACCGGTATCGAATTAAAAAAAGGGATGACGCTGGCAATAGAACCGATGGTCAATATGGGTGATTGGCGTACCAAACCCGGCAAGGACGGCTGGGTGGTTTATACCGCCGACGGCAGCTTATCGGCGCATTTCGAACATACTATTGCGATTACCGATGGTGAGCCTGAGGTACTCACCGTATTATAAGGATGGAGAATAATGGCTAAAAAAGAGGCTATCGAAGTCGAGGGAGTGGTTGTTGAGGCTCTGCCAAATGCTACGTTCAATGTAGAGCTGGCGAACGGACATAGAGTTTTAGCCCATATTTCTGGTAAAATAAGAGTACATTATATTAGAATATTACCCGGAGACAAAGTATTAATCGAATTATCGCCCTATGATTTAAGTCGAGGGAGGATAACTTATCGCTTGAAATAGGCGGTGCATCCGGGCAAAGTGAGTAAGAGGTTATAATGAAAGTCAGAGCATCAATTAAAACCAGGTGTGAAAAATGCAAGATAGTAAAGCGACGCGGCGTGGTCAGAAATATCTGCACTAATCCCAAACATAAGCAGCGTCAGGGTTAGACGGGTGTCTTTAAGGAGGAATAAATGGCACGTATAGCCGGGGTTGATATCCCTAAAAATAAGCAAATTAAGTATGCATTGCAGTATATTCATGGCATAGGCCCGACCTTCAGCGTGAAAATACTGGAGAAGGCCGGAATCGATCCGACCACAAAGACGGATGACCTGACGGAAGCGGAGACCAACCGGCTTCGTGAAATTATCGACCGTGAATATATAACCGAAGGTGAACTCAGGAAAGAGGTCACTTTAAACATTAAACGACTCATAGATATCGGCAGCTACCGCGGCCTGAGGCATCGCCGTAATCTTCCGGCACATGGACAGAGAACACGCACCAATGCGCGTAGCAAGAAGGGCGCAAAGAAGACAGTGGCCGGCAGAGGACAGAAGCGCGGCATGGCTAAGACCTAGTATTAAGGGAGAAACAAATAGATGGCAGCTAACAAGAAAGCAAAGGCAAAAGTAAGCAAAAAAGACCGAAAGTCTATTCCGAGTGGAAGGGCTTATATTCAGGCAACTTTTAACAATACGATAATATCCCTGACCGATCCTGCGGGCAACGTTATTTCATCGGCCAGCGCCGGCGCCGCCGGTTTTAAGGGTTCGCGCAAAGGCACTCCCTTTGCAGCGCAGATGGCGGCTACCAATGCAGCCCATAAAGCCATGGAGCACGGATTGCGCCAGATAGACGTATATGTTAAAGGACCGGGCAGCGGTCGTGAAGCGGCTGTTCGTGCATTGCAGGCAGCGGGTTTATATGTCACCAGTATCAGGGATATTACCCCCATACCTCATAATGGCTGCCGCGCGCGTAAAAGGAGGAGAGTCTAAAGAATGGCTAGATATACTGGAGCAGTCTGCCGTCTGTGCAGGCGCAGCGGCGATAAGTTAATGCTTAAAGGCAGCAAATGTATTACCAAATGTACGCTTGACAAGCGCCCCAGGGCTCCCGGGCCCCAGCTGGGACGCCGTCGCCGCCTTTCAGACCGCGGCGAACAGATACGTGAGAAGCAAAAAGTGCGTCACAGCTATGGAATCTTAGAAAGACAGTTCAGGAGAATATTCTCTGAGGCTGAGAGAAAAACCGGTATCACCGGCGAAAATCTGCTGGTATTACTGGAAAGGCGTCTTGACAATGTAGTCTATCGTCTCGGGTTTGCCGATTCGAGAGCACAGGCGCGTCAGCTGGTAAAGCACGGGCATTTCGATGTCAATGGAAAAAAGACCGATATACCTTCATGCTTTGTAAAAGAAGGTGATGTGATCAGCTGGCATGGCAAAAGCACCAAGAGCGAATACTACAAGATAATGTCCAAGTCTCTTGGCAGTAAAATAGTCCCGGGGTGGTTGAACCTGGATAAAGAGAAAATTATTGGTAAGGTAATATCTTTGCCGACGCCCGATGATATCGAGGCGAAATTTAATATGGCGTCTGTAGTCGAGTACTACTCAAGATAGCCGGGCTGGCAAGGAGGTGGCGTTTGTTTGGTTTATCTGTATCTAATATAGAATGTGTTGAAGGTGACGATAAATACGGGCGTTTTATAGTAGAACCGCTGGAAAAGGGTTTCGGTACAACTCTGGGCAATTCTTTGCGCCGTATACTTCTGGGTTTTTTGCCGGGAGCTGCCGTTACCAGGATCAGGATAGAGGGTGTTCAGCATGAGTTCACCCCCATCCCCTATGTAAAAGAGGATGTACTGGAGTTCATACTGAACGTCAAGGCATTGCGTTTGAAAGCACTTTCCGAAAGGCCGGCCAGGTTGTCGCTGGAAAAGCAGAAAGAAGGCCCGATTTATGCCAGCGATATCAATCCTTCAACGGATTTTGAGATCGTTAATCCCGATTTATATCTGGCAACCGTTGATTCGCCGGAAGCGCGCTTTTACGTCGATTTCGATGTCGAGATCGGCATGGGTTTTAAAGCGGCGGAATCGACCGACAATTTATCGGTAGGCACTATTCCCATAGATGCCATTTTTACGCCGGTGCGCAAGGTAAATTACAGCATCGAGCCGATACATGTCGGAGAAACCAGCAGCCGCGAGCGTCTGATTCTGGAAATCTGGACGGACGGTACTATTGCTCCGGCGGATGCCATGAGCAATTCCGCCTCCATACTGGTTGAGCAGATTACGCCGTTTGTCGAATTTAGCAAGGTTTCGCAGATTGCCGAGGAAAAGAAGGCTTTAAAGGCTTCCATTCCTCAGGAATTATTCGATATGCCGCTCGAGCAACTTGACCTCTCCGTCAGGGCAATGAATTGCCTGCGCCGCGGCGGCATCAACACTGTCGGCGAACTGGTCAGTACCGACCAGAAGGAACTACTGGGATTACGCAATTTCGGAGAGAAGTCGCGCCAGGAAGTTCAGGAACGTCTCAAGGCGCTCGGTCTCAGTTTCGCCGCCGGCGTGGATGGTGGTGAAGAGGAAGAAGAGGTTGCTACGCCCAAGAAAAGTAAAAAGAAAGAATCTGCCGAATAGGTAACAAGCAGGAAGAGGCAAAAATGAGGCATAAAATATCAGGAAGAAAGCTTAACAGGGAATCGTCGCACAGGATGGCCATGTTCCGCAATCTGGTGACCGATTTACTGGATTATGAGAAAATCGTTACTACCGAAGCCAAGGCTAAGGAAGTCCAGGGGCTGGCTGAAAAAACCATCACGCTGGGAAAGCGCAACGACCTGGCTGCCAGACGGCAGATGTTAGCCTTCGTTTACAATGAGAAGGTGATTGAGAAGGTGTTTTCCGATATTGCTCCGCGTTTTAAAGAGCGTCCCGGCGGCTATACCCGCATTATCAAGCTGGGTCCGCGCCAGGGTGACGGGGCAAGCATGGTTCAGCTGGAACTGGTTGAGCAGGCAAAATAGTTATTTAAAATTCGAATAAGGGTTATAAGTAATGGGGGAGAATTTCTCTCCGGCAGATAGAGAAATCAGAAGGCTGGTTCTGATTGTCGAATATAAAGGAAGCAATTATTTCGGGTTCCAGTTGCAGGCCAAACTTCCTACCATTCAGGGTGAACTGGAACGGGCATTGTACCGCTTAACTGGTGAAAAACTCAGGGTGGCATCGGCCAGCAGAACCGATACCGGGGTGCATGCCGTCGGGCAGGTAGTCAGCTTTAAGACGCATTCGGCGGTTGCGCCGGATAAGTTTATAAGCGGCTTGAATTATTATCTGCCGATTGATATAGCAGTTAAGAGGGTTTACAGGGTTGAAGATTCATTCAACATTAGAAGCAAGGCTGTAAGCCGGGAATATAAATATTACATATTGAACAGCCGGGTGAGGTCTCCGCTCTGGGAGGATTATTCCTTCATGGTAAGCGGGGAACTGGATATCGAAGCGATGAACAGCGCGGCAGCACAGCTTGTCGGCGAACACGATTTCGCTTCGTTTGCCAGCAACCTGGGGGTGAAATTAAAAAGTACGGTACGCCGTATTTACAACGCCTGTTTCGAACGGGACGGAGAAATGGTCATCTTCGGCATCAAGGCCAGCTCTTTCCTGCCGCACCAGGTGCGTAACACCATCGGAGCTCTTATCAGGGTGGGGCAGGGGAAGATGACTGGGGAAGAGTTTCATAGTATAATGTTAGCGAGAAAACTTGGTTTGGCCGGTCCTGCGGCTCCTGCCAGAGGATTGTGCCTGATGAAAGTTAATTATAATAAATCCTTAGGGGAAGAAAATAGTGAAAACATATAGTGCAAAAGCTTCGGATATTAAGCGGGAATGGCATGTTATCGATGCCACGGACCAGGTGCTTGGCCGCCTGGCGACGGAGGTTGCCCGTTTACTGATGGGTAAGAACAAGGCGATATTCACCCGCAATATCGATACCGGTGATTATGTGGTTATCATCAACGCCGGCAAAATCCGCACTAGCGGTAACAAGGGAACCGGCAAGTTCTACTATCGCCATTCCGGTTACTCCGGCGGTTTCAAGGCAATTTCTTTAGACGAAATGCTGAAAACCAGGCCGGAATTTGTTATCGAGCATGCTGTAAAAGGGATGTTGCCTCGCAACCGCCTGGGTGCCAGCATGATAAAGAAATTAAAGGTCTACGCCGGGGAAGCTCATCCCCATGCAGCTCAGGTGGCTGCCAAAAAATAAATCGGTTTATAGTGTGTGAGGGGAACTTTGAAAAAGAAGACTTATTCGCAGGGAACAGGCAGGCGTAAAACAGCCGTCGCTCAGGTAAGAATCATGCCGGGGAGCGGGGAAATACTTATAAACGGGATGCCCTACGACCAACGGTTCGTCCGTTTCGAGCATCGCCAGGCGATCATCAAACCGTTTATGGTTACCGAAACCATGGGTAAATTCGATGTTTCGGTAAAGGTAGACGGCGGCGGTGTTTCCGGTCAGGCCGGTGCCATATCGATGGGGATTTCGCGTGCCCTGTTAAAAGAAGACGAGAAGTTTAAGGCGGCTTTAAGGGGGGACGGCCTTCTGACGCGCGATTCGCGTGCCAAGGAAAGGAAGAAGCCGGGTCTCAAGCGTGCCCGTAAGGCTCCTCAGTATACCAAGCGTTAATATCCTGCGATTATTATACGGAATAGAGAAGGCTGCAAGATTCGTACCTTGCAGCCTTTTTGTTTGTTAAGCTATCTGTTATGCCGGAGTCTCGACGCGTCGGGAGGAAACATTCGGGGTGGGGATGTCACTCTGAGCGAAGCGAAGAAGTCTGAATGCCCTTCGGTAGGTCTTAGATCCTTCACTATCTTGAACTCCCACATTGTTTTCAGTTTCTTTTTTATCAATATGGCTAAATTTCATTTGCTACCCCTATTTTTCCCCCAACATTTTAGTGCCAGTTAGTATTTGATTAATTTTTTAATTTTTATTATAAGTGCTTTAAGGGGATTATCTACGGATTGTTTATATTGATTTATCGATTTTTCTTCTATCTTCTTACTCAAATGATTTCTAATTCTTGCATTGGTTTCAGCTTCTATTCTGCGGCTTAATGCTTCATTTCTTGTTAATGTTCGTTTTAGG
>JAAYNN010000068.1 GCA_012520835.1 Dehalococcoidales bacterium | reverse complement strand
CGCCCTCGGCCACTCCCGCCATAGTGGAGGTTATTTCTTCCAGTTTGCGCCCCCTGGTCAGTTCCACGCCGACATAATGGTTGCGGCTTAAAGGGCTGGCACATGTGGCAATCAGATCCCCTAAACCTGATAAGCCGGAGAGCGTCATCGGATTTGCGCCAAGGGCAAGGCTGAGGGCAGCCATCTCGGTTAAGCCTCTGGTAATAAAAGCCGCCTTGGCATTATCCCCATAGCCCAGGCCATCGACCATGCCGGCACCGAGGGCAATCACGTTTTTGAGAGCGCCACCCAATTCCACACCGATGACATCGTTATTGGTATAGATGGAGAAGTTGGGAGCAGTAAGCAGTTTCTGCGCCTTTTTTGCGATTGCGGTATCTTCCGCTGCAATCACCGCCGAAGCCGGAAGCCCTGCCAGAATCTCTTTATGCAGATTGGGACCGGAAAGAACACAGATATTACGATGGCAGGCAGCGGGCAATTCTTCCGCTATCACCTGGGACATGCGCTTATTGGAACCGTATTCCAGCCCCTTGGAGGCGTTTATGATGAGCATCGTATCGCTGACATGGCATTTAATCGCCAGCAAGTTTCGCCGCATGGTCTGTGAAGGAACTACCAGTAATACAGCCGAGACACCGGTTAACGCTTTCCCGGGGGAAGCGGTAATGCTGATTTGCGGCGGGAATACGACATCGGGAAGCTGCCTGGAATCGGGACCCTTTTTTGTCAGCTTTTCGGCCTCTTCTTCCGTTCTGGCCCACAGCCTGACATCATTTCCTTTATGGGCTAATAACATACCCAGGGTAATTCCCCAGGCAGTAGTCCCTACTATCGCAACTTTCGGCATAATATCTGTCTGATCGGAGCTTAGATATCCGTCAGGGAATTACTGAGAGTTTTAGGCTCGCAGGGTTCCGCCTTCTGTCCCAGTTTCCGCTCCTTTCCGGTAAGTAATCTCTTGATATTATCGCGATGCATGATAATGATAATCAGTGTGCCAATAAGTACATACGCCAGGTACTCTACCGGGAATCCATACATTATGGTAAGCGGTATCAGGATGGCATAAGCCCCCACCACGCCGATTATGGAACCCAGCGAAACGAAGCCGCTGATGCCGGCAGTAATGATGAGCGCTTCGCCGCCGAAAAGACCGGCCGCCGGACAGAGGGCAATCAATCCGCCGAGGAAGGTGGCGACACCCCTCCCCCCCTTGAACTTGACAAAAATAGGCCATATGTGACCGATAACCGCTGCCAGACCGGCCAGCGCCTGAGCAAAAACCAGCCCCAGGTAGCCGTACTGCCCGTTTGCTAATGAATCAGTGCCGATAATCAGCCCGGCAATTACCACTGCCAGTGCGCCTTTGGCAATATCGAGGGAAGCTACCAGTATGAAGGCTTTTCTGCCGAGCGTTCTTAAAACATTGGTGCCGCCGGTCTTGCCGCTGCCATAATTACGGATGTCGATATGTGCCTTGCGTTTACCGACGATGACACCGAACGGTATCGAGCCTAGCAGGTAACCGATAAAAGCAACCAGTATAAATTTGGCGATTACTAATGGCATTACTGTTCACCCCTTGCTTTAAAAACAAGTTGTATCGGTGTACCATCGAAACCAAATGCGTCACGCAGATTGTTTTCAAGGAAGCGTTTGTACGTAAAATGAACCAGCCTGGTATCGTTGACAAAGAAAACGAATGTCGGCGGATTCGTCTCAGCCTGGGTAGCATAATACAGGCTCAACTGCCTGGTTCCGCTCCGGGGAGGTGCATGAGATGCCGCTGCGCGCTGAATAAAACTGTTCAGTTCCCCGGTAGGAATGCGCTTGCATCTTTCTTTGTGTATCCGCCCGGCCAGCGGAATGATCCTGTCTGTACCCTGTTTTAATTGTGCCGATATATGGAGAATCGGGGCATATGATAAAAACTTCATCTTCCCCCGGATTTGTTTTTCGCACTCTGCGGTGGTTAAATCCATCGCTAAATCCCACTTATTAACAATTATAATAATGCCCTTGGCTTCCTGTTGAACATAACCGGCTATGTGCATATCCTGCGCCGCAATCAGCTCGGTGGCATCCAACACAAGTAAAACAACGTCCGCTCTATCGATAGCCCGAAAAGAGCGCAATACACTATACTGCTCAACGCCTCTGTCGATACGGCCTCTCCGCCGTACACCGGCCGTGTCAATAATTAACACACTTTGCCCCATAAAGTCAAGCGTTGTATCAATAGCATCCCGAGTTGTGCCAGGTATATCGCTAACGATAGCTCTTTCCTCCCCCAGCAGGGCATTTAAAAGCATCGATTTTCCGGTGTTCGGCCTGCCGGCAATGGCAATTTTCAGCATATCCGGCGAAGCTTCGGCTGCGGGAGCCTGTGGAAGCACGGAGATCACTTTATCCAGCAAATCGGAGATACCCAGCCCGTGATAGGCGCTGATAACAAGCGGATCTCCCAGCCCCAGTTGATAAAAATCGGCGGCATTGGGAAGCAGTTTATCGTTATCAGCTTTGTTGGCAACCAGTAAAACCGGCTTTTTGGAATTACGCAGCAATTCGGTTATTTCATAATCGGAAGGAATCACTCCGTCCTTGATATCTACTAAAAAGATAATCAGGTCGGCCCCTTCCATAGCGGTGATGACCTGGCGATTTACAGCCTGCGCCATGTCGGACGTAGCGCCCAGTTCCAATCCGCCGGTATCCACCACCATGAACTCTTTATCCTGCCATGGGATATTTACCGTTACGCGGTCACGCGTGGTGCCGGGAATATCGCTAACTATAGAAAGCTGCTTGCCTGCCAGACGGTTCAACAGGGTGGATTTACCCACATTCTGTCTGCCGACAATAGCTACAATCGGCCTTGTCAAAACTCCTCCAAACTTCCATTGTTTTTCGGTAATAGTGCCCAATCAATTGTTAATTACGTTTGAAATACTATTCATCAGACACCACACCCGAATAATACCAAACTTTTGGAAGTTGCGTTGTTACTTTTTCGATGTGGATTGTTGCGGCTTAAACGGAGTCACTTCCCTGGCTGTTTTGATGCTGGGAGGCTCGATTTCGGTGCGGGCAACCTTCCTCATTTCCGATATAAGTTCGCGGAACTGGGCAACAAAAACATTGTATTCAACCACGAACTTGCCGTATTGTTCCTTCGCTTCCTCCGGAACCTCGATTTTCTCGACCACTTCGCAAAACTGCTCGATATATTCGTAATAAAGATTATTGATTATCCATAGTTCATTGGTATAAGCCCTGAGATAAATGCTGAATCTGCCGGTCTTGTTATCGGATTCGAGCCGTGTAATCAGACCGTTTGCCCAGGCATTAAAAACACGTGCCGACATGTCGCAGGCACGTGCCCATTCCCACAGCTTGGTATTATCTGTTTTAAATACGATGTCTATAATAATGAAAATAGATTGCGAGGACTCCAGCATAAAGCGGCGTACAAAATAACCGGTCAGCTCTTTCAGTTTCTGCGAATTACGCTCGACTTCTTTTTCGCGGGCGTCGACAGCGATAATCGCCAGCCCGACAAACAGAATGACGCCCATTATGGCAGCGATAGCTTCAAAAGGCCATTGCAGCAGAATTCCGGTTATTGTCAGAGCCGTAATTACGATTAAAGGCCAGCCGCGGGAAAGCATGGCTGTAAACATATCAATTACCCCCTCTTAGCGATAACCCAGCTGAATCTCAAGCCCACCCAGCAGATAGAGCAGAATCGCCTTGACAACATGCATACGGTTCTCCGCCTGGTCGTAAACCACCGAAGCGGCACTGTCCATCACCTCATCGGTAACTTCTTCTCCGCGATGCGCCGGCAGGCAATGCATAAAGATGGCATTTTTTTTCGCCAGCGACATCAGTTCGCTGTTTACCTGATAATCTTGAAACACGCGGCGTTTTATTTCAGCCTCTTCTTCCTGCCCCATGCTGATCCATGTATCGGTATAGACCGCATCGGCGCCCTGCACAGCCATTTTCGGGTCTTCCAGGCAAACTACTTCAGCTTTGCTTTGGGCAGCATAAGTCTGCGCCAGGTGCAGGATGCTTTCTTCCACCTTGTAACCCTTAGGTGAAGCGATCCTGAAGTTAATTCCGCACATAGCAGCCACCAGCATCAGGCTGTTGGCGACATTATTGCCGTCTCCGATATAGGCTATGGTTAAATCCTTCAGTTCGCCTTTCTTTTCATATATGGTAAATACATCCGCCAGCGCCTGGCACGGGTGTTCGAAATCGGAAAGCACGTTTATAACCGGTACGGTGGCATGCTCTGCCAGTTCTTCGACGGTTTTATGGCTGAATGTACGTGCCGCAATGATATCGGCAAAACGGGAGAGCACACAGGCAACATCCCTGACGGATTCGCGCTTGCCCAATCCCACTTCGGCAGGAGATAGGTAGATGGCTTTCCCGCCCAGTTGATACATGGCAACTTCCAGGCTGACACGGGTTCTCAGCGAAGGTTTTTCGAACAACAGCGCCAATACCTTGCCGGCCAGGGCTGAACTAAAACCGCTGGTCTTCAATTCCTCGGTATCTGCCAGCAGCATTTTAATGTCTTCGCCGCTCAAGTCGGCGGCCGATAGTAAATCTTTGCCTTTCAATAAGCACCCTTCCCCGTTAATATGCTCAAAGTATATCACGAATATCATTTCGCAAACAATGATTTTTATCAGTACTGTTCGGTAATAGTGTCCAATCAATTGTTCATTACGTTTAAAATGCTGTTCTTCAGACACTACAATCGAATAATATCATTTTAATCAGATAATTCCGTCTTTTTTTTGGATTCGAATCACATATCCTTGATTCAAATCCAAGCGATATATTGACTTAAATATTCCGTTATGCTATCCTCTTGTTAAGAAATAAGGACACAAAACGATGAAAATACTTATTGCCTGCAGCGAAACAGAAGTAACCGGAT
>JAAYNN010000067.1 GCA_012520835.1 Dehalococcoidales bacterium | reverse complement strand
CACAGTAGTCAATGCCAACCGCATCGATGCCAGTATTAGCATCACGCCGGGCGCTGCAACAGGTGAAAGAAATGTTACTGTCATCACGGCGGGGGGCAGTTATACCAAGGTGGATGGATTTACGGTAAAACAGGCGCTGCCGCTGATAACATCTGTCGAACCGAATCAGGGAAGGCAGGGGGAAGCGCTGAATGTTACCATCAACGGAGCCAATTTAAGCGGGGTGACGGCGCTGCAGTTCGGTGCCGGGATAATCGTAAACAATTTTCATATTCTCAGTGCCAGCCAGGTTACTGCCTCTATCTCCATTTCAGCGGACGCTGTAATCGGAACCAGGAATGTATCGGTTACCACACCGGGCGGGGGTTTTACGCTTGAAGGTGGATTTACAGTAAAACAGGCACTGCCGTTGATAACATCTGTCGAACCGAATCAGGGGAGGCAGGGAGAAACGTTGAGTGTTGATGTTTACGGTATTAATTTTAACAATGCGAGTGTACTGCAATTCGGTGACGGTATAGCACTTGATAGCTTTAATATCATCAGTTCTACTCATATAGAAGCCGTAATCAGCCTCTCGACCGAAGCTGCTACCGGCAACAGGGATATTACGATAACCACACCGGGCGGCAGCTATACTCTGGTGAATGGATTCACCGTAAAACAGGCGCTGCCGTTGATAACATCTGTCGAACCGAACCAGGGCAGGCAAGGGGAAACACTGAATATTACTATAACCGGTGCTTATTTGGGCGGTGCCAGTGCCTTGCAGTTTGGTGCCAGTATATCCGTCAACAGTTTTAATATACTCAGCTCAAGCCAGATAACGGCAAATATAACCATTGCGCCAGAGGCTTCCGCAGGGACCAGAGATATTGCAGTTGCCACACCGGGTGGCAGCTATATACTGGCAAACGGCTTTACCGTCAAACATGCTCAGCCTGTGATTACATCAGTCAGTCCTGCCAGCGGCAACCGCGGCACGATGCAGCTTGTCACTATAAACGGCAGTAATTTGGAAGGTGCCACAGCGGCAGTTTTCGGAGATGGAATCGTTGTTAGCGGCTTTAATAATATCAGCCATACCCAGTTGAGTGTAGACATTCTCATCAGTTCGGATGCTTCAACAGGTTTGCGTGATATTACGGTTACTACTCAGGGCGGGAGTTTCACCTTTCCCGGCAGTTTTATGGTAAAGCAGGAACTGCCGCTGATTACCGGTTTCAGTATCGATAATGCCAATCAGGGGGCAACACTCAACATAACGCTATCGGGGGCCAATTTTACCGGGGCTACCAAGGTGCAATTCGGTTCCGGCATATCGGTTAACAGTTTTAATGTGCTCAGTTCCAGCCAGATAACCGCCAATATTACGATTGCGGCCGGGGCCGCGGCAGGTACCAGGGACGTATCGGTTACCACGCCGGGCGGCAGTTTCGTATTGCCCGGCAGCTTTACGGTGATACAGGCTTTACCCGGAATCAAATCGGTCAGTCCCGACATTGGAAATCCGGGGACGACCATGGTGGTTATCATCAACGGTAATAACCTGACCGGAACGACCGCGGTCAGCTTGGGAGCCGGGATTGAAGTTACCGGTTTTACCAATATCAGCCCGACGCAGCTGAGCGTAAATATCACAATTAAAGAGGACGCTGCCATAGGTTACCGGGATATCTCGATTACCACGCCGGGCGGTGATACCATATTTGCACGGGGCTTTAATATCGAATTGAAATCGCGCAACACTGCCGCCCTGATAGCAATCTGGAGCGGTATAGCTGTCGTATTTATTATTCTAAGCGTAATATTGCACATACTCAGGCGCAAAAGGGCTGCCAGGCTTTAAGGGTAAGAGATATCTCCAGTACCAGCTTGAACGCATATCTATTAATTAAAATGGTATTATTCGGTTGTGGTGTCTGAAGAATAGTATTTTAAAGGTAATTAACAATTGATTGGACACTATTACCGAATAGTACTATTAAAATATTTCAATCCGGATGAAATGATATGGAAGAACCCAAGCGCAATCATCCTTGCCCATGCGGCAGCGGCAAGAAATACAAATACTGCTGCAGTCCTTCTGCTATCAATATTTTGGGCGATGAAATCGCCCTTTTTCACAAGAATCGTAATACTGCATACACCGGCGAACTCGGTGCCAGAAGAGAAGCATTCTGCCGAAGTTATATGATAAAGAAAACGGAAATTTTTAAAGAGCTGTCTGAAAAACAGAACGAAATGGCTGCTTCCGAAAAAAGTGTAATAAGCTGTGCCAGAGGATGTACTCACTGCTGCATACTGATGGTGGGAGCGACTGTCCAGGAAGTTGAATTGATTGTTCGCTATCTTTATCAGAACGAAGAGCTGTTCAATTATTTCATCGATGTCTATCCGAAATGGATTTCTAAATTGAAAGAAGTGGATTGTCTGCTGGAAAAGCAATTAAAAAACAGGTCTGGCCTCAGTACCGCGGCTGCTAAAGAAAAAACAAAACATAATTGCCACTATTTATTGAGCGCATCACTCGATACGAAGTGGAAAAGCGGGTTAGAAAATCGTCTTATGATTATTAAAGAAGGATTGTATTGCCCGTTTTTACGCGACGGGGCATGTTTTATACACGAGGTGCGCCCTTATTACTGCGCCGGTTACTTTGCCATTACCCCACAGGACTGGTGCAATCCGTTGAATGCGGCGGAATATCGAAAAAGGAAAGCCAGTCAAATCTTTAAAATCGATCTGGCTGACGACCTTTCGTTTTATGGCGGAAACTTGGAAAAACCTGTCTGGTCATTTATGCCGGTGATGGTATATGAAACACTCAAATACGGGACAGAAGCTCTTCAGCCTATGAAGATAATGGATGGCAGTAACATGAAAAGCTATACTCTAAAAAGATGCCTGTAAATCAAATGTGACATTGAAGTGCTAAATGAATCATTTTCTGCAATGGTATGTACAAAAAGATGCCGTGCATATCGGAAAGACGTCTTAATGGCGACCCCGGGGGGATTTGAACCCCCGATCTCCACCGTGACAGGGTGGCATGTTAGACCGCTACACCACGGGGCCGTAGTGGGAAATATTTCAGATGCCAGTAAAGTCTATCAAGGATGCATAATTGTGTCAAATTGCGGGCAGATTAACAGTTGTTCCGATAATAAAAAAATTATTGAAAAAATTTCAAAAATCGAATATTACATTGAGAGCGTTGTTTATAATTCTATATGTATGCTATAATGAACAATAAAATTTTTGAGGGGTTAAGTTGGTGCCAAGAGTAACGATAAGAAAAGGTAAAAGAAAAGAATCTGTAAAAGCAGCCGGAGAAATAGAGCAAAAACGTAATTATGAATTGGTACTGGTGGTCAATCCCGGTTCTGCAGAAGAAAAAATAGAAACTAAAGTTGATGCTTTAAACCAGAACATAGTCGCTCTGGGTGGTGAGATATCCGGGGTTGAACAGTGGGGTAGAAGGAAGCTGGCGTATCCGATCAAAAATTTCATGGAAGGTTATTATGTGTTGACCCGTTTTTCCATGAATCCTTCCCAGACAAACAGCCTGGAAGCGAAGCTTCGCATATCCGAAGATGTTATACGACATATGCTGATAAAATTAGAAGATTGAACACATATATATGCGTTAGACGATAAAAAGGAGAACGGGTAGGATGGCGAATCTAAATAAGGTGATGATTATTGGCAACGTGGGTAACGATCCGGAAATGCGTTTTACTCCTAATGGCAATCCTGTAACATCTTTTCGAGTTGCCACCAACCGGATTTACACTACTCCGGAAGGGGAGCGCAAGCAGGAAACAGATTGGTTTACGGTGGTGACCTGGAATAAGCTGGCGGAACAATGCAACCAGTTTCTTTCCAAGGGCAGGCTTGTATATGTCGAAGGAAGGCTGCATAACCGCAGCTGGGAAGGTCCGGACGGGCAGAAGCGATACAGGACGGAAATTATCGCCAACAGGGTCACATTCCTTGACAGGCAGTCGTCTGCAGCGTTGGGGGAAGACAAGGGTGATGAGCTCGAAACGGCTGAAATCGAACCCGATGACATCCCGTTTTAATAGCATAATCAATTGAAAAATATTATATGATAGAGGATAGATAACTAGTGGCTAAACGAATTGTTTCCAATACAAAAACAAGAACTGGTTCGTGGAGAAGCGGTGGCAGGTTCGCTCCGCGACGCAGAGTTTGTGCATTCTGCACCGGCAAAATAAAAGAAATCGATTACAAAGACAATACCATGTTGAGTAATTATATTTCCGATCGTGGCAAGATAGAACCGCGTCGCCGAACCGGTACATGTGCCAGGCACCAGCGTTCACTGGCGGTTGCCATAAAAAGAGCGCGCCAGATAGCTTTATTGCCATTTGCACCGGAGCATATTAGCCTGATGGGCGATGTGGCTTCCATCAGGATTGCCGCTCCTAAGGGAGAACAGGCAAAACCTGAGGCTAAAGAAGAAATAAAGGCCGAGACCAAGCAGGAAGCATCCGCCGCTGCCGAACAGCAGAAAGCCGAGAGCCCCGAGAAAGAATAACGTCGTCTGGAAATATCAGAGTTATTCAAAAATATAGAAATAATTCTATCCCTTTGACGATACCGGCCTCCGGAGAAGGCGTTATTGTGATTGGGATAGATGTACATTTATTAAGGAGTTAACAGTGCCGAAGAGAACCTATCAACCGAAGAAAATTCCCAGGAAGAGAGAACACGGCTTTTTAGCCAGGATGAGCTCTCGCGGCGGCAGATTGGTATTGAAGTCGAGGCGTCTTAAGGGACGCAAACGTTTGACTGTTGTATAAAAACTGCTTTAATGGCAGCCTTCATATATTTCCCTCCGGAGTTATCAGAGCAGCGTTTATAAATAAGAAGTTTCGACATCATCGTATCATGCAATGAAGAGAAAAGAGTGTATTACCGGTAGAGCGGATTATGCGCTGGTTCACAGGAAGGGGAGACCGTGGGGGAGCAGGTTTTTGGTAATGAAGGCTTTGGCTAATAATATGGAGTACTCCAGATACGGTTTTGTGGTCAGCAAGCGTATCGGTAATGCGGTTACCAGGAATCGAACAAAGCGGTTGTTACGCGAGATAATGAGGCAAATTGAGATAAAGCCCGGGTACGATTTAGTATTTATTACCCGACCGGGGATAGCAGATATAAGATTTCATGAGTTAAAATGTACGGTTACGAGACTTCTGTCTCAGGCCGGTTTAATAATGGAGCATCATGAAGACAATAGCCTTAGCGCTAATTAGATTTTATCAATTGACCATATCGAAAGTCCTGCCATCCAACTGTCGCTATCTCCCTACGTGTTCCCAGTATACCTACGATGCCATTATCAAGTTTGGTATTTTTAAAGGCATCTGGCTGGGAATGAAAAGAATCGCCCGCTGTCATCCCTGGCACGAGGGCGGGTATGACCCTGTCCCGTAAATATATGGAGGCACTCATTAGTAAACGAATGGTGTTTTATTGAGAATAAAAATGAAAATAAATAAAAAAGCAATCATTCTGGCAATCGTACTTTCCGCATTTTTACTGTTCACTTCATTCTCTGCCAGTTGTTCTTCGCGGGCTTTTACCAATTTCGGCTGGTCCGGCTCGGTGGTAGATGGAGATACTATTTATGTTGCCTCTCCGGGTAAAATTGCGGCCATACAGAAAAATAACGGTTCCGTAAAATGGCAGCGAGAGATCGTAGAAAAAGATGACGGCGCTCCAGGTGCTCTCAGCTGCGGCAGGGGTGCTGCGGCGTCGGTGATATATGCCAATCCCGTTGTAGAAAACGGAGTGGTGTATGTAGCAACCTATTCAGGTAAAATTTTTGCCTACGATACAGCCTCGGGCAACCTGTTGTGGAAATACCCCACCGAAGGGTATGTCAGGGGAATTATCGGCGATTTTATCATAGATAACGGGAAAATTTATTTTGCGGCGGTCGGTGGAATGGTAACTGCGTTAAACGCCGAAACACAGCAAGTTGTATGGCAATATGATACCAAAGACACATTATGGGCTTCTCCATGTCTGGACGGGGATACGCTCTATGTGGCTTCATACGACAAGAAGCTTTTTGCTATAAATGTCAGTAGCGGGGATCCGAAATGGAGCCAGCCTTTCCAGGCTGACGGTCCGATTGTAGCAAAACCGCTCTGTAATAACGGAGTGGTTTATATCGGCTCGCTCGATCGCGGTATATATGCCATAAACGCGGAAAACGGCGAATTAATCTGGGAGTTTTCTGCCGAAAGCGATGCCGAGTTTAAGCCCAGGAACTGGTTCTGGGCTACACCGTTGCTGGTCGATGGTGTTATTTATGCCCCCAACATGGATGGTTTTATCTATATTATCGATTCGGCTGACGGTACATTGTTATCGGCGGTCGAACTGGCTAACGCCGTATCGTCGGCGCCGGTATTATTCGAGGACAGGATTATTGTAGCAACACAGGAAGGCACTGTATATACTATTAATACCGAAAATTACACTAAAAACCGGCTGAAAGAACTTGAATTTACAGTACAATCGTCACTTTATGTGGACGAAGGGATCGTATATGTTCATACCATCAAAACTGAAAACCTGTATGCGATAAATGCCAATTCCGGAGTTGTGGTCTGGTACTATGAAGTCAGTTAATTTAGAGAGCAAGGTGGCTTAAATTGAATATTGGAGCGATTTGGGATGTAGTTGCACTGGGCCCGATGATCAATATTCTCATCGGTTTATCGGATATATTATTCGGCAGTTTCGGTTTGACCATCATAGTGCTGACCATTGTCATCAGGACTGTGATGTTCCCGCTGACCCGCAAGCAGATGAATGCCACCAAGGCTATGCAGGATCTGCAGCCCAAGTTGGCGGAACTGCAAAAGAAACACGGCAAGGATAGTCAGAAACTGGCACAGGAACAGATGAGGCTCTACAAGGAGTCCGGTGTCAGCATGTCCGGTTGCCTGTTGCCTATGTTGATACAGATGCCGATCTGGATTGCCCAGTATCAATCCATCATACGTGTCCTGGCGGTAGCTCCCGGTAACTTCCTGAATTTATCGGAATATCTCTATTCATGGCCGATAGTGTTCAAGGCATTGCCGGTAGACAGCCAGTTTTTATGGCTTAACCTGGGCTCTCCGGATTTCCTGCTGGCGCTTTTAGTCGGTGCATCCATGTGGGTAACTCAGAAGATGTCCGCATCACCGGCGACAAATCCACAGCAGAAGTCGCAGGCTCAGATGATGACGGTTATGATGCCTTTGATGTTTGTTTTCTTCTCCCTGACCTTCCCGAGCGGCCTGGCACTCTACTGGGTTCTTTCTAATATAATTACCATTGTAATTCAATATAAGATTACCAGAAGCTGGGGTTCGCTGGATGTACCTAAATATGTGGCAATGGTCAAAGGATTGATTCCCGCCAGAAAGAGTAACACCAAGGATAAGAAACTCAAGGAGCGTATCTCTGCCGTAGAGAATAATAAGACTGTTAAAGAAGTACAGAAAGCCGATGCCTCGGTTTACGAAGCCGATGTTATAAAGGAGGGAGCCGATGCGAATAGTAGTGAAGAGCGCCCCAACAGTGGAGGAGGCCATAAATCTGGCTCTGGCAGAACTAAACAAAAACCGAGAGGAGGTAAAAATCGACGTTCTAAGCGAAGGTAGCCGGGGGCTTTTCGGTTTTGGCGCTGAAGAAGCGCGGGTTAGAGTACAAGCCGGTGATTATGCCGGAATAGATGAAGATACTATGGATATCATTAAGGATACTTTAGAGAATATACTTAAAAAAATGGGAATAGAGGCTTCGGTACTCTACCAGGAGGGGGAATCCCTTCCCGATGAGGACGCTGAGTCTTCCCCTGCGGTTTATAATATTGAAGGCGATGAACTGGGTATTTTAATCGGGAGACGCGGGCAGACATTAGCCTGTTTGCAGTATATTGTTAAAATCATAGCAGCCAATCGCATTCAGGGCTCTCTCCCTTCGGTTGTAATCGATGTTAACGGTTACAAGCAAAAACGTCAGCAGGTATTGAAAGAACTGGCGGAGCGTGTTGCCGAGCAGGTGGAAAGCAGCGGCAAGTCCTTTACACTCGAGCCGATGCCGGCCTACGAGAGGCGTATTATACATATGGCTTTGGCCGATTATCCCGGAATACGAACCGAAAGTGTCGGTTTTGGGGAAGACCGCAAGGTTTCCATTATTCCGACAAATTAGAAAAACAGGCGCGTTTTTTACGGAAACGCGCATCTTGATAAAATAGCAGTATTGTGATAGTTTATTGAAAAGCCGTGATGGAGAAGAGTAGATAGGAAGCTGCAGGCAGCGAACCTGGTACGGTGAGAGCAGGGCTGTTAATTCTATCGAAAATCACTCCGGAGCTGTCAACTGAAAGGTTATTTGCCGAGTAGGATTGGACGTGGTTGTCGTACGTTATAAGCGACAGGGGCATGATGTATGCCTTGCCGAGTGCTTTCGCTATATGCGAGGGAATAAGGGTGGTACCGCGGGAAATATTTATCCCGTCCCTGCTTTGGGACGGGATATTTTTTTAGAAAGGGAGTTTATATGTTTCAACCGGTAAACAGCAAAACGGATTTTGCCAAACAGGAAGAAGAAATTCTGGAATTCTGGCGCAGGGAGAGTGTTTTTAAAAAGAGTATAGACGAGCGCAGCGATTGCCCGCGTTTCGTGCTTTTTGAGGGACCTCCCACTGCCAACGGGAATCCGGGTATTCACCACGTCTTATCGCGTGTATTCAAGGATGTAATTCCGCGTTATAAGACCATGAAAGGCTATTATGCGCCGCGTATAGCCGGCTGGGATACGCATGGTTTACCGGTCGAACTTGGGGTTGAAAAAGAACTTGGTTTTACCAGTAAAGCGGATATCGAAAAATACGGCATCGAAAAATTCAACGCCATGTGCCGCGACAGTGTTTTCCGTTATTTGAAAGATTGGAATGCCATGACAGAGCGCATCGCTTACTGGTGCGACATGGAAAATGCCTATATTACAATGGAGAATGACTATATCGAAAGCGGCTGGTGGATAATCAAGCAGCTCTGGGACAGGGGGCTGGTTTACAGGGGTTATAAAACAGCGGCACACTGCCCGCGCTGCGGCAGTTCGCTCAGTTCGCATGAAGTAGCTCTCGGCTACAAGGAAGATACGGTAGACCCGTCGGTCTACATCAAGTTCCGTGTTTCTCCTGAAGCTGTCAAGAATATCAGCGAGTCCCTTGGCGGGAAAACAGTCTATCTTATGGCCTGGACGACAACCCCCTGGACGCTGCCGGGCAATACCGGCCTGGCGGTCTCGGCTTCTTCCGAGTACTCGGTAGTAGAGGTAGAGGGCGAATATATAATTATGGCTACAGCCTTACTGGCTACGGTCGGGCTGTCCGATTATCCGGTAGTATTAAAAATAGACGGCAGTCAACTGGCAGGCATACCTTACCAGCCTCTATACAATCCGCACAAGTACGGAGAGGACAGGTGGCGTTTCAAGGAACAGGGCAGCTCCGAACTGGAATTGCAGCCTGCCGACGATAATCTGACCTATCGTGTACTGGCTACCGATTTCGTATCCATGGAAGACGGCACCGGTATTGTACATGTGGCTCCGGCCTTCGGTGAAGTGGACTTCGAAGCCGGTATGCAGAACTGCATGGACTTTGTGCAGCCGGTCGATTTACAGGGTAAAATTACTGGCAATTACAGCTTCAGCGGAAAATTCGTCAAGAAAGCCGATCCAATGGTCATCGAAGAATTGACTGCCAGGGGTTTATTATTTCGCAGTACCACTATCAGCCATACCTATCCCTTCTGCTGGCGCTGTGATACGCCGCTTTTATACTACGTTAAACAGAGCTGGTATATCCGTACGACGGCAGTCAAGCAGAGGCTGATTGAGAATAACGATATCATCAACTGGTATCCGGAACATATTAAAGAAGGCCGTTTCGGCGACTGGCTGAAAAATAATGTCGACTGGGCATTTTCCCGCGAGAGATACTGGGGAACTCCGCTTCCGGTCTGGCAGTGCGATTCATGCGGCGGGCAGGAATGCATCGGCAGCCTGGAGGAACTTGGGAATAAAAAGGGATTTTCAGGGTATCCGGAGCCGGTTGACCTGCACCGCCCTTATGTCGATGACCTGACTTACGATTGCCCGGGATGCGGCTGCAAGATGAAGCGTGTCCCCGAGGTTATCGACTGCTGGTTCGATTCCGGTGCCATGCCGGTTGCACAGTACCACTATCCGTTCGAGAATGAAACACTGCTTACCGATGGCAGATTCCCGGCCGATTACATTTGCGAAGCGGTCGATCAGACACGCGGCTGGTTCTACAGCCTGCATGCATTGTCGACCCTGTTGTTCGATAAACCATGCTATAAAAACGTTATCTGCCTTGGACATATCCTGGATGCCAGGGGAGAGAAAATGAGCAAGACCAGGAAGAATGTGGTGGAGTTGTGGCCGATTCTAAATAAATACGGAGCCGATGCGCTGCGCTGGTACCTGTTTACTGCCACACCGCCCGGCAACGCCCGCCGTTTTTCGGAACAACTGGTTTCAGAGGTGACGCGTAAATTTATGCTGACGCTCTGGAATACCTATTCATTCTTCGTTCTGTATGCCAATATCGATAAATACAATCCGCTGACCGAAACCGGCCCGACAGTCCCGTCGACTTTAGACCAGTGGATAATTTCGGAGTTGAATAAGCTGATTGCCGATGTGGACAATGCACTGGATAGCTATAATCCGACTGAAGCCGGCAGGAGGCTGGAAGGCTTTGTCGATGATCTTTCCAACTGGTATGTGCGCCGCAGCCGCCGGCGTTTCTGGAAGAGCGAAAACGATTCCGATAAACTGTCGGCCTACGCCACGCTTTATCAGTGTCTGGTTACGTTAACAAAACTGGTTGCTCCCTTCATCCCGTTTTTGGCTGAGGAGATTTATCAGAATCTGGTCAGGTCGGTCGATAAAAATGCCCCTTTGAGTGTGCATTTGGCAGCTTTCCCGGTAGCCGATATGAGTAAAATCGACGAAAATCTCTCTGTCGATACCAAACTGGCTATCAGGTTATCGAGTCTGGGTCGCGCAGCCCGCAGCCGGGCACAGATAAAGGTGCGCCAGCCGATGGCAAAGGTGCAGGTAAAACTGTTATCGGCAAGCGAAAAAGCCGGGCTTGAAAATGTAAAAAATCAGGTTATCGATGAACTGAATGTCAAGGATATCGAGGTTATCGATGATATCGATGGATTGGAAGAGAAAGGCCTTGTGGTGGAAAGCAATGCAGGATACAGCGTTGTCGTCAATCCTGAAATCTCGGAGGAGCTTTTAAAAGAGGGGCTGGCGCGCGAAATAGTGCACCGCCTGCAGAATATGCGAAAAGAAGCCGGCTTCGAAATCGCTGACCATATCATCACATATTACGAAGGCGGGGAATACGTTTGCCTGGTAATGAATGATTATAAGGATTACATAATGCATGAAACTCTATCCGATGAGGTGGCGCAGGGTGTTCCGGCGGAGGGAGTGCATTGCGAGAATTTCAAGATAAGCGGCTATGAGATGAAACTCGGGGTGGTGAAAGTTAGCGCTTAATTTTCCCTTTTCATTTGCTTTTTTAAAGGCGAATGGTTGCCTGTGCTGGACGGGGACCGGATGTTTAACAAGTTTACATGCGGAGTTTGCCGGTACGGGTCTTATTACGAGATGAACGACAGTTATTAAGGTATTTCGATTGGGTTGTGAAAAAGGGGGGCGAAGGAATCGCCCCCCTTTTCTATTATTTGTTATTTACTCGTTTACTTTAGGAAGATTGGCGAGCGCTTTTTTCATATCGGCATCGGAGAAGGCATAATCCTGTAATCTGCCGCCTAAATATTCGCCATATGCCGGCAGGTCGAACAGGCCATGTCCGCTGAGGCAGATGAGAATGTTCTTCTTCTCACCGGATTGTTTGCATTTAATTGCTTCATCAATGGCTACCCTGATCGCATGGGTAGCTTCGGGTGCGCTCAAAATGCCCTCTGTGCGGGCAAATTGAATTCCGGCTTCGAAAGTAGATGTCTGCGGGACAGCTCTGGCTTCTATTAGTCCAAGTTTATAGAGATGTGAAACAATGGGAGCCATGCCATGATAGCGCAAACCGCCGGCGTGTACCGGAGCGGGCATAAATTCATGTCCCAGTGTGTGCATCTTCAGTAACGGTGTCATTCCGGCCACATCACCGAAATCATAGGCATATGGACCTTTGGTCAGCGAGGGCGAAGCCTGCGGCTCGACGGCAATAATGCGCATGCCCGGTTTGGCGCCGCTGATTTTATCTCTCATCCAGGGGAGTATCATGCCGCCGAAGTTGGAACCGCCGCCGACGCAGCCGACGACAATATCGGGATAATCGCCGGCCATTTCCATTTGCAACCTCGATTCTTCGCCGATTATAGTCTGATGTATCAGGACGTGATTCAGAACGCTTCCAAGGGAATAATGGGTATCATCTCTGGAAACAGCATCCTCAACCGCTTCGCTGATAGCCAGGCCGAGGCTGCCGTTGCAGTTCGGGTCTTTGGCCAGCATATCTCTGCCGGCTCTGGTCTCGTTGCTGGGGCTGGCGACGCAGGTGGCACCGTAGGCTTCCATCATCATGCGGCGGTAGGGTTTGCTGTCGTAGCTTACCTTGACCATGTAAACCTTGCATTCCATGTCGAAGTATTTACAGGCGATGGAAAGGGCAATACCCCATTGACCGGCGCCGGTTTCGGTGGTGATGCGCTTGATGCCTTCTTTCTTGTTGTAATAGGCCTGGGCAATAGCTGTGTTTAATTTGTGGCTGCCGGCCGGGCTGGTTCCCTCATATTTATAATAGATTCTGGCCGGGGTATCCAGTGCTTTCTCCAACTGGTGGGCACGGTGCAGAACGGTGGGCCGGTAAGTGCTGTAGACATCCAGCACTTCATCGGGGATTTCGATATAGCGCTCCGGGCTGAATTCCTGCATTATCAGTGCCATGGGGAATAACGGCGCCAGATCGGGCGGAGTTAAAGGCTTTCCTGTACCCGGGTGTAATGCGGCAGGCAGCGGTTCGGGCAGGTCGGGCAGGTCGGGCAGGATATTGTACCATTTAGTCGGCATATCCTTTTGGCTGAGGAAATACATAGCTTCTTTCATTTTTTCATCCTTCCTTTTTTATTTATTTTTAATAGTACTATTCGGCAATAGTATCCAATCAATTGTTAATTACGTTTAAAATAATATTTTCAGACGCTACAATCGAATAACATTTTTTAATTAACTTCGAATCTCTAATAAAAAACCCCTTCAACCTCGAACGGCTGAAGGGGCATAAGTTCTACCTCTGCGGTGCCACCCTTCTTAGTCTAACAAATATGAAAGACCATCTCTTTTCAGATACATGATAATATCTTCGGATTCGATAACGCTTCCTCTGCGGTAAAACCTAACTGTAAAAGATACTCTCGGTTTACGGCTCCCAGGCCCATTCGGTTTCTGCGCTGGCATCGGCTCACACCTTACCCGACTCTCTGAGCTTCGCTGGAAAACTTACTATCCCTGTTCACAGCCTTTTGATATTAAGTTAGGAGTCACTATAAAACAAACCGTATGCTTTTGTCAAATCCAACATATCAATGCAATAATTATAGCATGCCGAATATTGTTTTTATCTTATAATGTTTGACTTGTCATATGGTTTTTGCCGACTTTGCATTGCCGATGGTCAAGAGCAAAAAAAGGCGAATTATGATATAATTTTATAAGTATGTGCAAACGTATATATGCAGAGAGGAATCGTTAATTGTACGATGTCCTGGTTATCGGTGGAGGCCCCGTAGGCAGTCATGTAGCTAAAGGATTGGCGGGGCGGGGGCATGCAGTCGCGGTACTGGAAAAAGGCTCCGGCGAAAATAAAAAAATCTGTTGTACGGGGATTATCAGCAAAAAATGTTATCACTCTTATCTTCAGGATAAGAATCTTATTATCAAGAGCGGAAAGAGCGCACGGGTTTATTCCCCCTCAGGCAGGTTATTAAATATCAGCCACGATGAAGAACAGGCATATATTATTAACCGCACAGAACTGGATCCAGTCATGGCGGCAGACGCTGAAAGAGCCGGCGCGGAATATCGCCATAACCACAATGTTAAAAACCTTGAAATATTGAAAGACCGCATACGCATAGATTATGAGATAGACGGCCGCCGGCAAACCACCGACGCCAGAATGGCAGTCATTGCCTGTGGTTTTAATACCGGTTTATTCAAGAGGACACGAAGCGGGAAGCCGCATGATTATGTTATCGGTACGCAGATTGAAGTCGATCACAGGGGTGTCGAGCAGATAGAGATGTACACCGGTAGACACATTGCTCCCGGTTATTTCGGCTGGCTGGTACCGCTGGATGATAAAAAAGCCCTGGCCGGTTTGATGTCTAAACACAGCCCTAATAAATACCTGAAGGCTTTTCTGTCTCTTTTAAAAGAACAGGGAAAGATCGATGTCAACGGCAATGCTCCCGCTTATCGCGGGATAACACTGCAACCACGCGGCAAAACATATGGTGAACGTTTTATTGTCGTTGGCGATGCAGCCGGACATGTAAAACCCTTGACGGGAGGCGGTATTTATTTCGGTTTGCTTTGTGCCGATATAGCTGTCGATAACATCGACCGGGCTTTAAAAGAAGGCAATTTGCGGGCGTCCGGATTGGCGCCTTATGAAAAAGAATGGAAAAGAAAACTGGGTAAAGAACTGCGCATCTGCCGCCTGGCACAGGGCTTTTATGCACGCCTTAATAACAGCCAGCTTGACAGATTGTTTGACATAAATAATAATTCGGGAATCGTGGATGAAATTATCGCTTCCGATGAGTTAGATTTTGATTTTCACAGCCGGGTAATCCGCAAGGCAGTAAATAT
>JAAYNN010000066.1 GCA_012520835.1 Dehalococcoidales bacterium | reverse complement strand
TGATACTATTAAAGTAATTATTCATACAGACGGCGCTTCACGCGGCAATCCCGGCCAGGCGGCTATCGGTATTACTATCAAGGATGAAAAGGGCAATCTATTAAAATCTGTTTCACGGGCCATCGGCATCACCACCAACAACCAGGCGGAATACATGGCAATCATTGTCGCCCTGGAGCAGGCCATCAGGCTGGGAGCGAAACATGTTGAACTGAATTCCGATTCCGAGCTGGTGGTTTTTCAGCTTACCGGCAGGTACCGCGTAAAAAAGGATACATTGAAGCCTCTTTTTCAAAAGGTTAAAGAATTGTCCGCACGCTTCGAATCCTTTAAGGTAAAAAACATACCCCGCGAGCAGAACAGCGAAGCGGATGCCCTGGCGAATAAGGCTTACCGATAATTTACATAATATGGAAGTCTTATATTTATAATTCTGTACCTATCGGGATTCATCATAAGTTTTAGACAAGCTCACAAACGGCTCTGATATTATCCGCGCATCCTGATCCCGACGAAGGACACGAGCGGCTATCTGATAACCTCACTGTGAACGGGTGTTGCTATTACTGTCCCTCATCCGTCATTTACTTCGTAAATGCCACCTTCCCCGAGGGGAAGGCTTTATTATGGTACAGACTGGGGACAATGGTAACAAATTAGCCTGGGCACATAGGTAACAGTTTTAGTGTTGGTAGAAAAATAACATATTCCACGCACCCTGATAGTGTTGAAGGCCTGTAAAGCGGAATAGTAATTCAGTCATTTTTGCCATCGTTATGATTCGATTCCGACAGTCCATGAATGAGGTATAATTATCATCCATCATCAAATAATGACGTTATGCTTCGTTTGACTAATGCTCTTTTCTATATTAGAGTATAGTCGGGCTAAGTAAACCGGGTGACCGCCTCGATTTATCGGGGAGGAAAGTCCGAGCTCCTCCGGGCAGGATGCTGGGTAACACCCAGGAGGGGTAACCCTACGGAAAGTGCAACAGAAACATACCGCCCCGTATTTTACGGAGTAAGGGTGAAATGGTGAGGTAAGAGCTCACCGGCAGCCGGGTGACCGGTTGGCCGTGTAAACCCCATCCGGAGCAAGACCGAATAGGGGGATAAAGAAGCCCGGTCTGTCCCCGGGTTGGTCGCTTGAGCCTGATGGCAACACCAGGTCTAGATAGATGGTCACCGTCTCGGTTTATCGGGATACAGAACTCGGCTTACAGGTTTGCTTAGTCCCGTAGAATCTAAATTGATTATGACAATGAAAAAGGGATGCTTATTAGAGTTTTTCGCATCCCTTTAAATCATAGCTGATTCCCTGATTGTTTTTAATATGATGTCCAGCCGGCATCCGTCGTTATTACTGCGCCGTTGATAGCACTGGCATCATCGCTGGCAAGGAAAAGAGCGACATGCGCTATCTCATCAGGCTCTATTATCCTGGGGTTGAGATTAATCCCGGCCATGGCTCTGTCCATGCAGAATTTATCGGGTGCACACATGGTGTTTCCGATATTTGTCCTGACCGAACCGGGAGCAATGGCATTGCAACGGATATTGTATCCGACATATTGAAAGCCGACATTCTTGGTTAAACCGACCAGTGCATGTTTTGATGCCGTATAGGCTGCCCCCGCCCGGGAGCCGACCAGTCCGCCTACCGATGCAATATTTATTATAATGCCCGCTTTTTTCGCTATGAATATGGGAAGGGCCTTTCGTATGGTGCGCATCGGTCCGGTCGAATTGACGGCAAATACCTTCTCCCACACCTGGTCTGTCACCTTTTCGGCAGGGGCGAAGTTATCCAGTATACCGGCATTATTGACCAGTATATCAAGTGTTCCGTAATTCTTGACCGCTTCGTCAATCATATTTTGAATGTCTTCTTCTTTCGTTACGTCTGCAATGACCGCTTTGGCTATTCCTCCGGCGGCAGTGATCTCGTTCACTACGGCGTTCAAAGAATCGTGATTGATATCAGCGACAATTACTCTTGCTCCTTCTGCTGCAAAAAGAATTGCTATGCTTTTACCCATTCCTGAGCCGGCTCCGGTTACAACTGCCGTTTTTCCTTGAAGTTTTGCCATTTCCGATGACACCTCCATGAATAAAAGTTAAAACAATAAAAGGCTAATAATGAAACAATTAATACTACCATAGATGCAAGAAAAAGAGCCAGTATAATATAAGTAAGATGCTTGCGAATATCTTGATACTACTATAACAATTTTTTAACGCATGTGAATATTTTGGCAGTTGCTGTTTGAAAATAGATATAATCGTCTTGAACAAGCAACTGGAAATAATTACTATTCTGCTTTCTTTCAAGATGGGAAAGAGTAGAAATGAGTTTCAGGGGTAGATGCCCTATGATTGGATTAACCGCTCTTATCCCGTCACCGCCGCATCTTCAGGGCTTTCCTTGGTATTGGAAATATACTCCCATTTCTCGCATCGCCCCCCCCAGCGCGCCATGACCTTGTCTCCCCGCTTGAGCTGCGCAATCTCGCACTGATTTGGGCAGCCCTGGCATGTGAAAGAAGATGTTTCATAATTGATATCGCTGATTTCGAAGCCTTTGAAGTGCGTCTTTTTGCCGGTTGCGTTATAGTTTTCCCAGGCGATTATGGCAGCTCCGATGGCTCCCATTATTTCGTGGTGCTTAGGGACCATGATTTCGGTCTGCAATTCTTCCTCGAAAGCGCGCACGATGGCCTGATTGAAAGCTACGCCGCCCTGGAAAATAATCGGCTTCTCGATGGTCTTGCCCAGTCCCACATTATTGATATAGTTGCGTACCAGTGCCTGGCATAGTCCATAGAGTATATCTGGGGTGCTATGCCCCATCTGCTGCTTGTGAATCATATCGGATTCGGCAAAAACGGTGCAGCGCCCGGCAATACGCACCGGGTTTTTGCTCTTCATGGCTTCCCTGGCAAATTCATTGATGCTGATGCCCAGCCTCAATGCCTGGTGGTCTAAAAAGCTGCCGGTGCCGGCGGCGCAGACTGTATTCATACCGAAATCGGTTACCACGCCGTTGCGGATAATAATAATCTTGCTGTCCTGCCCGCCGATTTCCAGAATGGTCCTGACATCCGGGTAGAAATGGGTGGCAGCCACCGCATGGGCGGTGATTTCGTTTTTTATAACATCCGCTGCGACGATTTCCCCGGCCAAATAGCGGGCGCTTCCGGTGGTTCCGGCTCCGCCGATTTCGCAGCCTGTCGGAATCTCGGAACTGATTTCGCGCATCAGGCTCTGTATCTGAATAATCGGTTTACCACTGGTGGGTATATAGCGATGAGCGATCAGTTGCATATTATCGTCCATCAATGCACACTTCGTGGTTACCGAACCGACATCTATTCCCAGAAATACCTTTTTACCCATGATTCCTCCAGTTAACGGCTTAAAACAGCAGCTTTTTTCATCGATATCATATCCGTAAATGCCTCCAGCCTGGTAATCATACCGGCCTTGGAGGTCTGTTCATCACAATAAATTGCCAGTACCGGCAGGTCTTCTTTGGTCGATGGCATTATACACTGGGCGGAGCCCTCCGGCATGCATGTAAAGGGAGCCAGGTGCACCATACCGTCATAGCGTCCGGTACTGATTACTTTTTCGCCCACCGTCTCCCAGCCATCGCCGCCGATATCGCGTTTTAAATAGGGCATGGCAGCCTTATGTACGTCGCGCCACTGGTCGATACCCAGCGGATTGAAGAACAATCCCTTCTTAATCCAGCGCGAAAGATAAAGGCTGCGGTTGGTAACTACACCCAGCTTCCCCAGTTCCATTTCGACATCCATATTGGCATAGGGGTCGAGTACCACATAGATTTCACCGACTACAAGTATTTTAAGCGGTTTATGACCCTCCAGCACATCAACACTGCTCATTTTTTCGCCGTATTCTTTTACGGCTCTTTTAAGTGAGCGATAGTCTGCAGCGTCATCGATAGCCTGTATGCTTTTACGATAAATCGGTGTAATCGTCCCCTTATTTTTTTCAAAAGCACGCATGTTGTTTGCCAGGATTTCCATGTCGTCCAGAGCGGTCATCTTGGAAATTCCGAAGGCAAAAGAAGACAGAATTTTACGCCAGGGTGCGTTGTTGGAAACGGTGCGGAGCAGGTTTAAAAAGCCCCTCAGCTTATTCTCCGACAATCCGGTCAGCATCATTTTAACGTCATAACCCATATCGCGCAGGATTTGCTCCTGTACCTTGAAGTAATAGCCCATGCGGCAGGTGCCGTGGCCGGTGACGTTCAAAATGTGGTCTGCTCCCAGTTCCACCGCTTCAATCATGTTGCCGAGATTGAGTTTAAAGGGTATGCAGACTCCTTCCGGTGAGTACTTGGTAGCCAGCGACAGCGTCCTCTTGTTGCATTTGGGCGGCACGACATAATCGACCCCCAGCGGGTCGAGCATGGCTTTAACTGCTATGTATACATTTCCGATATGCGGGAAGGTTATACGCATTGTTCTTTCCTTCTCTTTGCCCGGTGTATCATATCTAAAAAGGCTTCGATTCTGGTAACGACGCCTGCTTCTGCGGTATGTTCTTCCACCGTCAATGACATGAATGGGATATTTGCCGAACGTGCCTGTCTCTGTACCAGGTTCATCATCATGGAATCCGGGCCGCAGGCAAAAGCCATGATCCCGATAATACCGTCAACTTTTATACGGGTGTAGTAATCGCCGGCGCCCACCACGTCCTCCTCGGATTCCCAGTAATTTTTTGCCAGCCCGGCAAACTGGGTATGCCCGTTGTCGTTGGAATCGGGGTTTTCAGTCGCCATTTCGGGGGTCAATATGCTGACTCCGGCGGCGCGCAGGCGTTTAATCAGGTTGTGGCTGACCTGTTCGTCATGCAGCACATAGGGATGCCCGGCAATACCGATGGTCAATGTGTCTTTTGGCTCTTTTTTTATTTCAAACGATTTGTCGCCATGCAGCAGGTCAATCGCCTCTATCCTTGTCATCTGTTGCTGGACTGTAATCTCGTGGTAGCGTTTATGTGTTTCCCAGGCGTACTCGGCTGCTTTTTTTATCTTGAAGGGATTGGCAGTGAAGTTTCTGCCCAGTGCATAAATCTGGCGGTACAGGTAGAGCTTGCCGCGGCTGTAATCGAATTCAATTTCAAGTATGGGAGGGGCGCCCGGCACTACTGCTTTAGCCAAGTCCGGCAAAGCCAAAAAGCGTGAACAGTTATAGACTTTTTCAGCGGTGCTGCGTACTACCGGAATCAGGAGTTTGTCGCATTTGTCGCTGAGTGAGAGGACATGCCCGATAAAGACCTTTACCGGCAGGCAGGTATCGGAAACCACCAGCGCTGCGCCCTGAGAAATCAGGCGCTGATTGGTATTTTCCGAAACGACGATATCGGCGCCCAGCTTTTCCAGAAAAGCCCGCCACATCGGAAAGTATTTATAGTAGAGCAGTGCCCTGGGAATGCCCACCCGGCAGGTCATATCTGCTTCCCCCGAAGACCGGTAATATTTAAGTTGTGAATAAATCTATCCATGGTTCTTATTCCGTATTCCGTTTAAAATACTGTCTATCGATTCCTCTATAAACTGGTTATCGCTGAGGCTGCTCGGTTTGAATATATCCTTTGTAAAATTGAACATAAATATAATCGAAAACAGGCAGCGGGCGATCACCTCGGTATTATGTGTTTTCAGTTCCCCGTCGGCAATCCTGGATGATAAATACTGCTGCAATATCGCTAAACCTTCTCTCGACAGGCTTTTCAAGACCTTTTTTACTTCGGTGTTGGAATGTCCCTCCTGCAAAAGTACCCTGAAGGAATTATTCTCCTGCTTCAGCATATCGGAGAACCTGACGGCGATTTTTTTCAAGACATGGTGGCAGGGTTCTTCCTTTTCATTTAAAATTCCCCTAAGGTGGGGGAGAAAGCTGTGTTTTTCAACCGCCGCCTCCAGCAATTTTTCTTTGCTGGGAAAATAGTGGTATATCAATCCGCTGGACATGCCGGCCATACTGGCGATATCCTTCACCCTGGTGTTGGCAAAACCGCCTTCTGCAAACATGTATAAAGCCGTATCCAGCAGGGCCAGCTTGCGCTTTTCCATCCGAGACTTTCTGGAGTTGTGTTTTTCTAAAGCTGTTTTCATTGAACGGCGATTCAATGAAATGATAACATTATGAATGGATGATGTCAAGTCCGGTTTATACCTGTAGAGATGTATTATTCGTATTCTTCAGGCACGGCGCAAATCATCACGAAATCCTCGTTATCCGAGGCGTTTTTGTACTGGTGCTGTTCATTTGGCAGAACCAGCGCAAAGTCGCCCTGCTTTACCGGATGCTCTTCGTCATTCATAACAAGCACTCCCTTGCCTTTAATGATGTAATTCATGTGCTCGAAAGGGTGTTTATGGGAAGGAGTGTATCCTCCCGGCTTGATGGTAAATACGCGAAAAGAGAATACGGGGGCGCCGTTGTTTTTCGAGAGTGGAACCTGCTTGATGATGTCTTTGGCTCCTTCCATTTCGGGGATAATCTGCTCGGCTTTGGATAAATCGGTGATGTACATCTGGTTCTCCTTTTACGAATAGATATTTACGGAAAGATTATATATTGAATCGGCGACAGAGACAAAACGAAGTTCAACAGGCAGAATTATCATTACAGGCAGGAATCAGGCTACATGCGAAGAAGTCTAGCGGTTTTGATCGAAGGTCAGGGTATAGAGAGCGTTAAAGTTATAATCCCTGAATGTCAGCGTGCATGCATCGCCATCAATAACAATATCGGTAAAGGCGTATTGATTGGCAGTTTCCCAGAGGCTGAACGGTGAAATATAAACCGGTTCTGGTTCGGGCAGACCGCCGAAAGCGCCGCAGACGGCATATTTCACGCCGTTTGCTTCCAGCAGCCCAAGGTTATGCAGGTGTCCCGAACAGACCAGGTCAACCTTATATGCGTTAAAAAGGGGCGTAATTTTATCGATGGTTTCTTCGTTGTCATACCAATTCCATCCGTTGGAATACTGCCCGCTGGCATAATAAAAACCGTGGCTTAAAACGATTGTCCAGTCGTCTTCGGGAATACTCTGTAATTGCTGTTCGAGCCACTCCGCCTGTGCCTTTGTATAAGTCTCGGCGCTCCATTCTACATCCATGACCAGAATATGGGTACTGCCGATATCGATTCTATACCACAGGCGCGCCTCTGCATCCTCATCCAATCCTTCGGGAACGCAGTAATTCAGATAATTATTCAAGCCGGAAAAGAGGGTATCGTGATTGCCGGCGGCGTAACGGGTGGGAATTACAGAAGTTGCCATATTGAAAGAGTTAAAGGCTTCCTCCCACTGATTATCGATGAATCCGTATTCGACCAGGTCGCCGATAAAGAAGAACATATCGAAGCCGTTAGCGGGGTCGGCTATTTCTGACAGCATTTTGGCTGTCATGTCGTTTTTTGCATTCTCCGAGCCGTAATGGACATCCGAAGCGACTGCAATGTGCAATTGCCCGCTGGTTGAGGGCGTGGAAAAATAGGCAATCTGTCCGTTGTCTATCCGGTAATGGTATCGGGTATCCGGTTTCAGGTCATTCAGGATAAACATGTGCTGGTTGGTTTTCTTGTTTTCGGTCAGGGTGGTGTTTCCGCTATCATCCCCCCATGTCAGTGTATAGCCTGAAACGGCTTCGCCGGTGGTAAAATAGACCGCTATATCGGGTATGCCATATTTTCCGGTAATGCCGGTCATCATGAGCTGGGGAGGGGTATCTACAAAGGCCGCAGAAAATATTCCGCCCACAAACGAAAATGCCAGCGGCGGAACGATGATAGCCGGTATGGACAGTATGATAATCAACGCCGATAGCCAGCAATTACCCCTGATATTTTTCTTCGTTTTAATCCATAAATAACACAGACCTGCTGCCAGGAGTATCAGCCCGAGCACGCCGAATGCCAGAAAAACCAGTTTATAGAAACCGTTGACACGTAAAAGACCGATAGTGGCATGCTGGCTCAATGCCCAGATTAAGAAAGAAGTAATAAAAAAAGCCCCGAGCAGAGCTAAAATTTCAGGGGCATGCCTCTTGATATAGTTCATCGTTTTGCCTGTTTGCCGATTAAATTTTGTATAAGTCCGTACAGATAATAGTAAAGGCAATCGTTGATTGTGTCAAGAATTTATAAAAAGATATTGTTCTATTCCATTATGGTGTCTGAAGAATAGTATTTTCAAGTTAAATAACAATTAATTGACATCATTATCGATACGATAAGACCGATATAATAATGGGCTGCTTCTGCGGTTATTCACATCTTTTATCTCATAATCCAGCATGGGATAACCACCACCGGCGCATTCGCGATAAAAGAGGGGGGTTATGCCAGCGGCAGTGTGAATGTAATGGCAGTGCCTTTGCCTTCTTCGCTGGCGGCAGAAATATTGCCGCCGTGAGCCTGTACTAGGTGCTTGGCAATCGCCAGCCCCATGCCGGAGCCCTGTCCGCTGCGCGATTTATCGGCTTTGTAGGATCGTACAAAAATATGTGACAGGTCGTCCTTGGGGATGCCGATGCCTTGATCCGCTATGGTTATGGCAGCCATGCCTGCCTTTTCTTTGGTCAGCGCTGTAATGGTCTCTCCCGGGCGGCTGAATTTAATAGCATTGTGTACCAGATTGATAATCACCTGGCGGATGCGCTCTTTATCGGCTTTAACCAGCAGCTGCTCTTCCTTGAATTCGGATTTGAGCGCCAGATTCTGCCGGTCTGCCAGGGGCCTGATCTGTTCCAGCACATCCATAATAAGTTTGTTTATATCGACAATCTCGCATTTCAGTTCAGCCCTGCCGCTTTCGATGCGCGAAAGTTCCGTCAGCTCCGAAACCATCTGCGTCAGCCGGTCAACTTCTGTTTCAATGCGCCCCAGAAAATCATTTGCAGTATCGCGTTCGTCGATGGCTCCGTCCTGAAGTGTCTGTGTCATAGCCTTGATTCCGGCCAGCGGCGTCCTGAATTCATGTGAAATATTACCGATAAGTTCCCTCCTGGTGGTTTGCAGGCTTCTAAGTTCAGTAAGATCCTGCAGCAGGATAAGCGCGCCGCTCAGCTGGTCGTCACGGATAGGTACAGCCACCGCCTGTATAAATTTCTTCAAGGCTCCCGATTCGAATTGCGTTGTTTGCTGCTTACCCGTACGCAAACACTGCTTTAATATCTCGTTCAACTGGTGGTCGCGGAAGGCTTCTATCACCGATTTACCAAAAATTTCTCTACCTGAGGCATTCAATATCCTGATGCCTGAGGTGTTAATCATGGTGATATCGCCTTCAGGGTCAGTCATGATAATACCGTCGGTCATGTTTTCCAGTATAGTAGAAAGTTGTGCCCTGTCTGCGTTTATTTCATCAATCATATTCTTGATTTTAAGGCTCATTTCGTTGAATGCCCTGGCCAACTGCCCGGATTCGTCATCCCCGCCGGCAGTGATTCTATAATTGAAATCCCCGTTGGCAATGCGGCGTGACGCTTTTGTAATTTCAGTCAGCGGTCGAGTGGTAACCGGTGTAATCACCAGTATGGCGATGATGATCAGTGCGGCAGTTATGGCTGTAGCCAGAATAACGTTATTCCTGATGCTGCTTACCAGTTTATCTACCTGGGTAACCGGCAGCGCCGTGCGGGTTATGCCATAGACATCCTGCCCGTCGGTAATAAGTACTGCAACATACATCATTTTCTTGTTGAGAGTAGTACTATAGCGCACGCTTTCGCCGTATCCCGAAGCCATAGCTTCTCTGACTTCCAACCGGTTGGAGTGATTTTCCATGACAGCCGGGTTTTCATTTGAATCGCCGAGAACAGTGCCGTCTACGGCGATAACGGTAATACGTTCCTCGATATCCATGCCGAGGGTTTTTACCAGTCCATCCAGCGAAGTGGTATCATCCGTGCCTTTGAAATAGGGCAGGCAGATTTCAGAAACGATACGCGCCTCGTTTTCGAGCTGCTTGGCCAGGCTGGCAAGCTGGGTGTTTTGCACGGAGCTTGTGAGCAATAAGCCGAAGACGGTCATGCTCACTGCAATCAGTAAAACGAACCAGAATATAATGCGCCATTTGATGCTGTGAAACACTACTTACCTTCCATTTTGTAACCGATGCCGTGTACGGTTAAGAGTAATTTGGGGCTTTGCGGTTCTGCTTCGATTTTCTCACGCAGCCAGCGCACGTGCACATCTACGGTGCAGGTATCGCCGGCATATTCGTATCCCCACACCTTTTGCAGGATCTGCTCGCGTGAAAGCACCAGTCCTTTGTTTTTTATAAAGAACGTCAGCAGGTCGAATTCCTTGGGGTTCATATCAGTTGCTTTTCCTTTTATTTTTACTGTGTGTGAAGCCGGGTCGATTTCTATGTCCTGATACTTTAAAACGCTGTCTTTCTCGTCTGCAGGCTGCTGCACCATCTTAACACGGCGCAGCATGGCGGCTACGCGTGCCAAAAGTTCCCTGACACTGAAAGGCTTGGTCATGTAGTCATCCGCTCCGATGCCCAGCCCGATTATTTTATCGGTTTCGTCCGCTTTAGCGGTTAACATTAAAATCGGGACCGGCATTTCACTGCGCAAGATGCGGCAGACTTCCAGACCGCTCAATTTCGGCAGCATCACATCCAGTATTAAAAGGGCGGGCTTTTCGCGGCGCGCTGCTTCCAATGCCTCTGCGCCGTCGGCAGCGGTAACAACATCATACCCTTCCTTTTTCAGGTTGTACCTGAGAGTGGCAAGCAGGTTTAAATCATCTTCGACAACCAGAATCTTATCAGCCATAATTTTACCCTGTATCAGTAATTAGTATAGATGCTTTTACCAGTAATTAAAAGGGATGACTGGCATCAGTAATTGACGCCGCTGTGGATTCGATCCCGACCTGTCGGAATTTCGGTCCGAGCTATGGCACTCAACATCCTTCGATAATGCTCTGATAATATCCGCGCATCCTGAGCCTGGCGAAAGACACGAACGGCTTTTAATTACTCATACCGCGTTACACTGTGCCGGGACCCTTAGCAACCTTGATATTTTGCCAGGCTAATTTTTATTTTTGTAATTGTAAGCCTCCATTTTGCCTGTTGCGATATAAATGATGCGCTCGCAGATATTGGTTACCCTGTCCGCACTGCGCTCAAGATTATGCGCTACCCAGATCAGGTGAGTGGCGCGCGTGATGGTCTTGGGATCTTCTATCATAAAACTTATAAGTTCACGGAAGACCTGGTCGTAGAGTTTATCCACCTCATCGTCCTCTCCTATCACTTGCCTGGCGACTGCGGCGTCGCGCTTGGTGAAGGCATCGAGGCTTCTTTGTAGCATGGAAACAGTCTTCTCCGCCATGCGCGGAAGATCTATCAGCGGTTTTAAGTGCTCTTCGCATCCTATCAAGAGTGCTATTTTGGCAATACCGGCGGCATAATCGCCGATGCGTTCCAGGTCAGTTAGCATATTAAGTACGCTGATTATGATACGCAGGTCGCCTGCCAGCGGCTGCTGGGTGGCAATCAACCTGATGCATTTTTCCTCTATTTCAAACCTCTTGCGGTTGATGTACTTGTCATCATCTATCAACTGCTGCGCCAAAGTCATATCCTGTTCTTTCAATACCTTGATTGAAGTTGTGATGGCTTTTTCGACCATGCTTCCCATGATGAGGATGTCGTCCTGTATTTCACGCAGCCTCTTGTTAAAATCAGTTCTGATTTCCATTTTATTAACCTCTTTTATCTTTAACCGAAACGTCCGGTAATGTAGTCTTCCGTGCGCTTGTCCTTGGGATTGGTAAATATTTTGGATGTGGAGCCGTACTCTACCAGCGAGCCGGAGCGGTCCTCTTCCATCATGAAAAAGGCGGTGTTATCGGAAACGCGGGCGGCCTGTTGCATATTGTGGGTTACAATGATGATGGTGTAATTTTTAGCCAGGCTGCGCATCAGGTCTTCAATTTTCAGGGTTGCCATCGGGTCAAGCGCGCTGCAGGGCTCATCCATCAGTATTACCTCAGGCTCTACAGACAGGACGCGGGCAATGCATAGTCTCTGCTGCTGTCCGCCCGAAAGCGCCAGTGCCGATTGCTCGATTTTATCCTTTACCTCGTCCCATAAAGCTGCCTTTCTCAAGCTGTTTTCGACAATCTCCTCGAGTTCTATTTTGTTCTTTTTGCCGTGCTGTCTGGGTCCGAAAGCGATGTTATCGAAGATGGAAATCGGGAAGGGGTTGGGCTTCTGGAACACCATGCCGACATTTTTACGCAGGTCGACGACGTCCACGTCTTTATCGAAGATATTCTTGCCGTCCAGCTCAATTGTTCCCTCGATGCGGCTGCCATATATCAGGTCGTTCATGCGGTTCAAAAGCCTTAAAAAGGATGATTTACCGCAGCCGGAAGGGCCGATGATAGCCGTAATGGCGCAGCCGGGGATATCCAGGTTGATGTTTCTTAAAGCCTGGAAATTGCCGTAGTAGAAGTTGAGATTTTCTGCTTTTATCTTCCCTTCGCTGCAGGCTTGCCCGTTAAAATTGTATACGGTCATTTTATGAAATTCCTTTCATTTTTCTTTGAAAGCGTCCGGCCAGCCAGTTTGTCAATCCGTTGATGAGTATTATTATGATAATCAGTATTGCGGCTGTTGCCATTGCTTTGCCCATGGCGTTGGTTTCCATCGCCAGATAATAAACGTGCAGGGATAGCGTTCTCCCGCCTTCTAAAAGCGAGGATGGCATGGCGGCGCTGCCTCCCATGGTAACATAGAGGCAGGCGGTTTCGCCGATGGCTCTTCCGATACACAGAATTACTGCGGTGACTATGCCCGGAAGGGCTGAAGGCAGCACTATTCTGGATATCATCTGCCACCTGGTGGTTCCCAGCGCCAGGGCGGCTTCGCGATACGAGTACGAAACCGCTTTCAAGGCTTCCTCGGTGGTGGTTATCATCGTCGGCAGCAGCAGGCAAACCAGTGTCAAAGCTCCGGATAGTATCGAAAACTTGAAACTGAGTGCTGTAACAAACAGCGCATACCCGAATAAACCGAAAATAATAGAAGGGATGCCAGCCAGTGTTTCAATCCCGTAGCGGATGATCCTGGTCAGGCGGTTATTGGGTGCATACTCCGACAGGTAAACGGCTGAACCGATACCTAAAGGAACCAGTATAACCAGCGTGATGCCGATTAAGTAAAGCGTGCTGACAACGGTTGATAGGATTCCCCCTTCGCCTGAAAGCCCCCCTTTGGGATTGGTGCTTAAAAATTCCCAGTTTATACCGGGCAACCCCTGTATCAGTACATACCCGATAATCACAATCAGCAACAGCAGCGTAATAACGCCCCCACCCCAGATGCCGGCCATAGCTATTTTCTGTGTCTGTTTAGCGGAGATGTTGCGCATTTGAACCTCTCTTTAAGAAAATAGTGGCTGCACTGTTCAGAAGCAGTATGAAAATAAAGAGTACGACACCGGTAGCAAAGAGAGCGCTTTCGTGAATGCCGGTGGCATAGTTAATTTCCAGTGCGATATTGCCGGTCAGCGTGCGAGCGGCATCTAAAAGCGAATGCGGGAAGGCGATGGAGTTGCCGATAACCATTATCATAGCCATGGTTTCGCCGATGGCGCGTCCCATTCCCAGCACGATAGCGGCTCCGATGCCGGATTTTGCTGCCGGCAGAACCACTCCCTTAATGGTCTGCCATTTAGTGGCTCCTAAAGCCAAAGCTCCTTCCCGGTAGGATGCCGGGACGGCCCTGATGCTGTCTTCACTGATGCTGATAATCGTCGGTAATACCATTACCATGAGTACGATGGAGGCGGTCAGTATGCTGAATCCGCTGCCGCCGATATTTTCGATAATCGGTACCAGCAGTACCAATCCTACAAGTCCGTAAACTACGGATGGAATGCCTACCAGCAGTTCCACGGCAGGGCGCAGAATGTTGCGTACCTTCAGGGGGGCAACCTCAGCCAGCAGTATGGCGCAGGCGATTCCCAGCGGCACTGCCATTATCATCGAAACCACGGTAACCGCAATCGAGCCGACTATCATGGCAAGGATGCCGTACTGGTCGATTCCCGGC
>JAAYNN010000065.1 GCA_012520835.1 Dehalococcoidales bacterium | reverse complement strand
TGGAGGGGAAGCCAGGGCAAGGATTCAACAGGTAGCCAAACCGGTTATTGAAAGTATAAAGGGAAACATCGGCCCTGAAAGAAAATTGAGAAAACTTTATAAACAATGGGTTGAATATTCAAATCTGCCGCCGGAGGAAATACCGGCAATCAATAAGGATATCGAAACCAGAAACAAACCGAGAGAAGAAGAAGTTTCCGGAAACGACTACCGCGATTTCATACAATAAAACAAACGCCGTTAACCCACTGCCTCATGGAAGTATTACTAATTTCAACATAATTAATGGATTGTTAATCCATTTCATTTTATTATGACTGACTTCACTCGGTATGGTTAAAATCCATTGAGTAAAGAGATGCCTCCGTTCTTAATCGATAAACATAATAGACAGCGTTAAGCAAAATACCAGTAAAGCCTGATGTTTTATCAGGCTTTACTTTATACAACGATGGTTTATTGTAACTTAATTATGCAGGGAATCCGCTTGATCGATAGCAGTTCATATTTTTATCGACCAGCAGGGCTTCTGTACCCGGAAGGTTTTCTATCATTGACAGTGCATCGTTTTTACCCATAATAATGCAGGCAGTAGAGAGTACATCGGCGCATAAAGTATCTTTGGCAATTACGGTTGCACTGGCCAGTTCAGTTGGTGATACGCCCGTTCTGGGATCGATTATAAAGTTATATAAATAGTCATCCGTAAAATAAGCCTCGTAATCGCCGGAGGTCGAAATAGCCCAGTTGCCGGAATCGATAACAGATAGATAATTTGAATTATCCCTGGGATTGGCGATACCTATTTTCCAGAGATTTCCGTCATTTTTGATGCCGCGCGGATAGATTTCACCGCCACCGTTGATAAGTACATTATTTATATCACCCTGGCCTAACAGTTCTGCTGCTTTATCTACAATGTATCCGACAGCTATTCCATCGAGTGTAATACGCGCCCCGGATTTTTGCAGTGAGATATCATTTCCATTGATTTTGATGTTTTGATAACCTACCAGTGGTTTTACACTGTTTATTTCTTCACTGGCGGGAGGTGCATTTTTTTGATTGAAACTCTCCTGGTTGAGTTCAAGTAAAGGGAGAGCGGTTACATCAAATAATCCGCCTGTCAACTCGGAATACTGAATTGAAGATTTCATAATCGAAACAAGGTCATTGGACGCCCCGTATATTTGCCCGGCCTTGTTTAAGCTATAGAGTTCGCTTTTCGAATCGAAACGGCTGAAAACTCCGGAAAGACGACTAATCTCATCAAAGGTGCTTCTAACCATATTGCGGGCATTCTTTTCATCGGTATCGACAGCTTTAATAGTTACAAACGTACCCAATAAAACCTGCGTCTCTTCATATATCTTCATTTCGGATTCCGCCAGCAATTTGTTAATGCCGATTGCGCCTAATGCCAGCGCTCCTGTACCAGCGGCTGTAAATTTTATAAAGTCACGACGGGTCAATTTATTTTTCATTCAGTTCGCTCCTTATAATAAGAAACAGGAAATACTCTGTACCTATCTAAACTATTATAGCGATATATAAAAAATTCATCAAGATATGTAAAAAGCAACCAAGTCACTATTCTGATTTTGCCCTTTGCCACAAGTATTAGTATAATAAATCACAAATTAAAAACAGGGTAATAAAATGGGATATATGGAACATAAGCATCATGTACCGGCTAGCATTAACTGTGCTGTGCTTATTATATCCGGTTCAAGAACAGAACAAACAGATGAATCAGGGAAGTATATAGTGGCCTGCCTGAAGGCAGGCGGGAATAACGTTACTGATTATTCAATTATAGGAAACGATGCGAAGGTAATACTCGAGTCTATCGCTAAAATATTCGGCGACGGAAAGACACAAGCTATAATTACCAGCGGCGGAACAGGCGCAAGCCATATGGATATCACAATCGAAACCATAGCTCCAATACTCGAGAAAAAAATGGATGGCTTCGGGGAACTTTTCAGAAGTTTGACTTACCAGGAAATTGGTACCGGCAGCATATTAAGCAGAGCTATGGCCGGCATAGTCAAGGGTAAAGTCATTATATCACTGCCCGGTTCTCTGGAGGCGGTTAAAATGGCGATGCAAAAGATTATTATTCCCGAGCTGGCTCATCTTGTGAGGGAGGCATCCAGGTAAATATGTTTGAAGTGCCGCCCAGCTACAACGAGGCTGACAGCTATGTTTATGCTTCTATAAAGCCGGTTTTAAGGATTGAAGCAGCCGGTCTGGATGAATGCCTGCACCGTATACTGGCAGAAGATATTGTGTCATTGAAAAATACGCCCCCCTTTAATCGTGCAACTATGGATGGATATGCAATCAGGGCGAAAGATACTGTCGGGGCTGCGGCTGATTCTCCGAAGGCATTCGAAATCATAGACTATTTATATGCCGGAGGCGTTTCGAAAAAATATATTTCTGAAAATGAATGTATACACATTACAACCGGCGCTAAAATTCCCGACGGAGCTGATAGCGTCGTAGTTGCCGAAAAAACCGGCATTGAGAACGGCAGATTATGCCTGTATGAACCGGTAAATTATGGCGAAAACATTGAAGCGGAAGGACGTGATATAAAAAAAGGCCGGGTGCTTCTAAAACAGGGCGCTTTTCTAACTCCGGCCAAAATCGGGGTGGTTGCGGCTCAGGGAATATCCCACTTGAAAATTTTCGAAAAACCCAAAATAGCCATTATTTCTAATGGAGAAGAACTGGCAGAAGTGGGTGAAATCTTAAAAGACGGGCAAATTTATGATGTCAATTCATACATTGTCGGATCCATTGTTAAAGATAACGGCTGTCTGCCACTGAAATTCGGGATAGTGGGCGATAATCCGCAGCAAATTAAATCTGTAATAGAAGAGGCCTTAAAGGTATCCGATTTCGTATTCATTTCCGGTGGCTCTTCCAAAGGCGATAAAGACTATATGTCTGAAATATTACAGAAATTGGGGAAAGTACCTGCGTTTAAGGCTAAAGCAGCGAACGGGAAATCGGGCATGCTTATAATAGCGGAGGGCAAGCCGGTACTGGGAACACCGGGATTCCCTTCTTCATGCCTGATAAATGCCTGTGTTTTGCTTGTACCGGCCTTAAGAAAAATGGCGCAGATTCCATCCATTTATAACATGAGCATTACTGCAAAGATGAGTGAAAAAATAGACTTTTCAAAAAACATTACAGGACGCTTTTTAGCTGTAAAAATAGAGGGTGAAAGAGCTTTTCCCATAGAAAACGATAATAAAGGATTGGCCAATATTGCTAAAGCTGACGGCTATATTCTTTTAAACGATGAAACCGCAGTCATTGAAGAAGGGACTGCAGTTTCCGTAAACCTCTTTTAAGTTATGTAAAATGCCCTATTCCCTGATATAGGTGCCGCTTTTTCCGCCGCTCTTCTTTTGCAGGCAGATGTTTTCTATGGACATGCCGCGGTCGATAGCCTTGCACATATCATAAATGGTCAGTGCACTTACAGCGGCGGCAGTCATTGCTTCCATTTCTACACCCGTTTTGCCGGTGCTTTTAGCCAGGGCGGTTATTTTTATAAAGTCATCGCCGATAAATTCGAAATCGATATTAATTTCGCTGACCAGTATCGTATGGCAGAGAGGAATTAAATCCGGGGTTTTCTTGCCGCCCATAATACCGGCTATCCTGGCAACTGCCAAAACATCTCCTTTTTTCATCTGGTTTTGTTTTATTTTTTCCAGCGTTTCCGGATTCATCCGGACGCCGCCTGTGACAACAGCCTCGCGTACAGTATCGTCTTTCGGCGAAACATCAACCATTTGTGCTTCGCCCTTTGCGTTAATATGAGTCAATTCTTCAGTCATTAATATTCTCCACCAGGTATTGTTAACCGCCTATTTGCCACATCTGTCTCTTTTTTAAATCAAGTTTATCGGAATCCGGATGTTTTTCTCCCTTTAACAATACCGCTTTCTTAATTATTTCTTCCAGTTCTTCAATACTGGCACCGGCACGCAGCGGTCCTTTAATGTCGATTTCGTCATCCCGCATCAGGCATGGCATCAATCTGCCGTCAGCCGTCAGCCTGAAGCGATTGCATTCCGCACAAAAATTGTGTGTCATGGCTCCGATAAATCCAACCGTACCTTTTGAATTCTTGAACTTATAATATTTAGCCGGTCCATTTCCGGTTGTTATTCCGCAGGTTTCCATGGGGCCCAGCGCATTTGTAACTATATCTCTAATTTCATCTATCCCAATCATTTTTTTCTTATCATCTGCTGAATCGGCAAAAGGCATGTATTCGATATAACGAACATTCCATCCGTCAGTGATGCTTTTCCTGGCAAAATCAACTATTTCATCATCGTTGATTCCCTTAATGGGCACCATATTAATCTTTACGGGGTCCAGGCCAGCCTCAATTGCCGCCTCAATGCCTCTCAATACATCCTCAAGGTTACCGCCACCGGTTATATATTTAAACTTATCCGCATTAAAGCTGTCGAGGCTGATATTTACTCTTTTCAAACCGGCTTCCTTTAATTCATCCAGATACTTTGCTAAAAAGATGCCGTTGGTAGTAAGAGAAATGTCGTTTATCCCATCAATCAAATATAAAAGCTCAATTAAGGCTCCGACATCGGGTCTGACAAGCGGTTCTCCTCCGGTAATGCGAATATTTTTTACCCCCAGCCCGGCAGCGGCTTTAACAATTTTCTGAATTTCTTTGTATCTTAATATCTCATCATGTGTTAAATGAGGCGCCAGATGGGAATTGCAGTATATGCATCGCATATTGCAACGGTCGGTGATAGATATGCGCATATAATTGATATTGCGATGATAAGTATCAATAAGACTTGACATTCTGCTTCCGGATTATCCTGATATTATATTTCTGATTTTTCAGCATGCTTAATTAAACAAATACCTCCCGCAGGAGGCATAATAATTCAGTTAAATATTATTCCCCCCTTTCCAATTATGGGCGGTATAGAAGTTTCCCATATACCTTAACCGGTTGTAATCCTTAAGCTTAATGCTGTTAGGTAATAACAACTCGGAGGGTTTACCTATCTATTTCGTTTTTTAAGACTGCTGGCTATTTGTTTTTAATATACTATGATAACCAGAACATGTCAACAATATACCGCAATAAATATTTCCGAATCTCTATGGGTTCTGCTTTAAGATGATATACCGCAGTGAAATTTTCCTTCCGCGTCCGATTATTCAAAAAGGCCATGAAAGAAACGATATCAATATTCCGTGGACGACTGTTTATTGACGTGACTGATTAAACTACACCGAAGTTCGTAAAGCCTGGAAAAACCTGTCCTGATAGAGTTCGAATAATCCCCAGTATTCCAGTTCCTTTTTTAATACATGCGGGGAAATTTCAGTAAGAGCCAGCTTTTCAAACAATTCTTCAATTCTTAAGCGTGCTTCGAATGGGATTCCGCTGGAGTCGGTTTTTAATAATCCGGCGGATTTCAATTGCCTGAGGTTGTTATCAACAGAATCAATTGTTATTTCAAAAATGAATTT
>JAAYNN010000064.1 GCA_012520835.1 Dehalococcoidales bacterium | reverse complement strand
TTTTCCATTTACCTGACGAAGGATGATGTTCCCCCCTCTCAAATGAAGGCGCTGAACCATGTCGAAATGGCCGCCAGTCCCTTGATTGCCGCCAATGATGTTATTTATTACAATAGCCAGGCACACGAGCTGAAATTGACTCCTGAGGCTTTTGAACGCCTCTCTGTACTCGATGTCCCCACCTGCGGCAGGTCTTTTCTGGTTTGTGTAGATAATTATCCGGTTTACTGGGGAGCTTTCTGGGTTGCCCACTCCTCTCAATCATTCGATGGCGTTACCATCTGGAAGCCCCTGGGTGAAGAATATCCGGATGTTATCACCATCGAACTGGGTTATCCTTCCTTCTCTTTTTACGGTGGCGATGACCCGCGTGATAACGAAACGGTTTTACAGGCGCTGGAGCAGGACGGCAAGTTGATAACTGCTCTTTCTCTGGATGACATCGACCTTTTGCCTGCTTCTTTTAAAGGCTACGAACTTTATTCCTGGCAGGAAGCCGGAGAATGGCACTTTACACTGATAACCGGCACCAATCGCAACAAGACGGCGGAAGAGATTGTATCTGCTGAAAACATCATTTCCGAGACAGGATGGATAAAAATCAGTGTTGTCGGCGTCGCGAAAATCAAGGCTGTTCTATCCAAATTGCCGTCCGGTGAGAGTATCTTCTGGTCTGAAAGTTTGATGGCATCGATAGGGTCAACAGATTACAATATGGAACTGCCTCCCCAATTTATAATTTCCGAAATCGAAGGATGTGCTGCCAATCTTGGATTGGAGCTGGCAGCACATTAATATTGTCCGGAAAAGCCGTTATTCAGGCGCAAATCCCATTGATACTTTATCGATTGTGGAGTAAAATTCCAGTATCGAAACCTGTAAGGAGTTAGCCATGTTTAAAAAGATACTGGTTCCGCTGGATGGTTCGGAGTTATCGGAATCTGCGCTGACGTATTTAACCGAGATTACCACCGATTGCCGTGCCCTCGATGTCATTTTAATAAGAATTCATGAGCCCCCGGACCCCAATGTTATCGGGACGCTGGATGCCACGATTGCCGTGGAACTCGACGAAGCTTACCGCGACGAGGCTTCGCGCTACCTTGATACAGTGGTCGCTGCCCTGAAGGAAAAGGGCATAAATGCCAGAACAGAAATAATGGCCGGCAATCCTGCCGAGGAAATCCTCAAGTATTCCCAGAGTAATAATGTAGACCTCATTATTATGTCGACGCGCGGCAGGTCGGGCATTTCACGCTGGGTTTTCGGCAGCGTGGCTGAAAAAGTAATCAGGAATTCCACAGTTCCCGTCCTGATTAAACCGCCGGTAACCGGCAAGTAAAATCAGCTTAGTACAGCTGGCAATATTCCTTCTCCCGTATCCGTTATCATAACAGCGGATTTTACGGTAGAAGGTTTTTGTTTTTACTACCGGATAACTATATTAAATAATGCTATTCTATCGGAATAATCTCGCCGCACTTGGGGCATGCAACCGTAGTCCGGTAATACGCCTGGTATTCTGCCACATAGCTGCCGATGCGGAAAACGGCATACCTGGTGCCGATGTTTTCACGCGCCATTTCATCGGCTTTCTTTTCTGCATTCTCCAGGTTACCCTTGAAATCCAGCGTGGTTTTTACCCTGGGATTGTATTTGGTCTCCTCGATTTCGTAAAGGACTTCTTCCATGCTTTATCCTCCCCTGATATGATTTCTTAAATTATAATACCTTAACTGTCAGATTAACAGGCATTATAGAAAAATTTTCCGCTATTTTAGAAGTTCATTGATAGATGTATAATATACTTATAAAATTATCAAGGAGGAAGCCATGGCACAACTGGGAATTACTGTTTCAAATATTCATTCGTTCGGCGGCCCTATCGACGGGGTTAAAAGCATCAAGGTATTCAGAGGCCAGTATAAATATAAAGATTTGAAAGACAACGAGCAGTATATTACCATCTCGGTAAGCGGCAAAAAGAAAACCGAGAGTTTCTGGGAGGGTGAATTCTCCATGCCGATCTCGGTGGCTAAATTGCTCGGGCAATCGCTGATTGATGTTTCCCAGAACCTGTCTGCCGTGGAACTGCAACTGGAATAACGGCTGAGCAGTCATCGGTTTCATCCGGACTCCTCTGTTTTCCTTTCTTCAGAATTGACATCCCCTCCCGGCTGGAGTAGATTATTTAAAAATCCGTCTGATAAGGAGTCTTTAATATGGAGACAACTGAGATATCACCGAAATCGAGATTGGCCGTTTCATTGTTCGCCTGGTTTCTGGGGGTTTTCGGAGTGCACCGATTCTACCTTGGTAAAATCGGAACAGGGTTGCTGATGCTGTTTACTGTCGGAGGGCTCGGCATCTGGGCGCTGGTTGACTTCATCATGGCGGTTGCCGGCGTTATGAAGGATAAAGACGGCAAGCTAATCAAGAACTGGGAATAAAAACAGGCAAGGCTGCTCGAAAATAAACAGGCAGCCATATAAACAAACAACACCTGCCGGATGAACAAATATCATCTGCCGTCCGACAGGTGTTTTTATTATCGTTTCACTTTTGTTTCCGGAACAGATTATCTCTTGCTGACCAGTATGAAGACTATCACGGCAATAATTGCCGCTATGCAGATGTCGATAACGCCGAGCAGGATTTTTGTTATCGATATATGGTAATAGCTAATAATTCCTGCTATTATAATTGAAATATTCTATCAGGGCTTGAGGAGTTGTAATGAAAAACATAGAGAAAGAAATAGAATCCAGATTTGCCTGCGCCAAATGCCGCTCCACCGGAGCCGAGGTAAAAAGTCTTGCCATGTCGGGAACGGGGCTTTCGAAGCTTTTAGATATACAGCATAACCGCTATGTATTCGCTTCCTGCAAAAATTGCGGGTTTACGGAAGTTTACAACCTGGATATCCTGGCCGGCAAAAGAGACGATGCCCTGAATATACTTGATGTCATCTTCAGCTAATCCTGCCGGATTTCAATGTGGAAATTTTTAAAAAGAACGCGGACTGATGAGCAATCGTTTACTGGATACAGTTAAGATCCTCTTCGAAAGGCAAACCTTTTCTAAGCCTTCGGTTTGGGCTTTGCTTATCGCCAACCTCTACCCGATTATCGGGGTGATTTTTTTCAACTGGCAGACATATCCGCTGCTGCTCTTTTTCTGGGCGGAAAACCTGGTTATCGGTTTCTATACGGTCCTCAAGATGCTGGTTGCTTCCGGAGAGAACGCCAGGCCGGCCGGAAAACTTTTCACCATTCCCTTTTTCTGCCTGCATTACGGCATTTTCACTCTGGTGCATGGCGTCTTCGTGGTGGTGCTGTTCGGCGGCATCCTGACTGACGATACGGTAACAGCCGACACTTTAACACAACAGGTTTTTGACTTCCAGTTGTTCTGGGAGGTATTGTTCTGGGGGGTACTGGTATTGCTGGTCAGCCACGGGATATCCTTTTTCAATAACTATATCGGCAAGAACGAGTATCGACAGGCTGAATTGAACAAGTTGATGTCTCAGCCCTACAGTCGGGTGGTGGTTTTACACATGACCATCCTCGTCGGCGGATTTCTGTCTGCCTTGCTGGATTCTCCTGTCATCGCGCTGCTGTTATTAATCGTTCTTAAAGTATCCATCGACATAACCACACATTTGAGAGAACATCGAAAATATACAGGACAATCTCAGGATATCGATAAAAATGATAGTGTTATTTGATTGTAGATCTGAAGAATAGCATTTTAAACGTAATTAACGATTGATTGGACATTATTATCGAATAGCAGCTTTTATACTTCAATGTAAGAAAGGTTTTCGGTGTTAACAACTATTATTGACAGTGGAAATATTAGAGTTAAGATAATATCTTAATATTTATTAGACTATATTGATTTGAATTATAGGAAGGTATTTAAATGTCAAAACCATGTGAAAATTGCCCACTCAAACGATATTCAGAAAAGAAACCAAAGTCAATTATTGCCAGGATTTGGAAATGGCATACCGGCTGGTGTCCTGGGTGGAAAGCTTATCAAGCTGATTTAACAAATAACACAAAATAGGCGTAGCAGCCAGGGCTTTATCAGAAGGATCTAAGACTGGAATAAAAAAAGTAACAACGACTGGAATTGAACCAGTGACCAAGGGCTTATGAGTTACAGTCTCAATTTTACAATATTCTTTTAAAACAGGTAATTTGGATAAAACCCATTGATATCAGCCATATCATGGAGTAAATTACCTGTTTTATACCTATCTTATGCATTGGGACTATTCTCCTTCTCGTTCGATTTGCGTGCGATGATAGTCTCGAATTAAATAGAGGTCAATAGATATGCGTAAAAGGTTTTAAGGAGCAGATTATGCCTAATGCCTAACAATGTGTTATATTTTATCAAATTTATACAATAGTTTTTGGGGAGTAATATATGGCTGAATTCTTAAACACATCAGAAGCTTATGGGAAAATTGAAAGTATTGTTAGAAAAGCACATAACCACCTGGTATTAATTACTCCATTTATAAAAATGGCAGACTCACTATTAGAACGTTTAATTGATAGAGCAGAAAACGGAGTAAAAATAACTATTGTATGTAGGGAAGCAGATTTAAAGACACCCGAGAAAGACTCATTAAAAAATATTAAGGATTTAGACCTTCGTTTTCTTAATAACCTTCATGCTAAATGTTTTTATAACGAAGATACTATGGTAATTACATCCTTAAATTTATACGAAACTTCTCAAGAGAATCGGGAGATGGGAATCCTAGTTACATTGCAAGATGATCCATCTATATTTAATGAAGCACTAGAGGAAGCTAAATTTATTATTCGCTCGGCTACTAAAAGTAAACCAAACAAATTGATAAATAATAGATATGGAAAAAATCGAGAAATAAAAAAGGATAAAATACCTTACAAACAAAAAATATCATCT
>JAAYNN010000007.1 GCA_012520835.1 Dehalococcoidales bacterium | reverse complement strand
CGCCCTTTTTTAGGCAAATGGTCTCGGATGTGAGCCCAAATATCACGATAAACCGGAGAGTCGCCCTGCATGGCATCATCCGAAACTGGCACCCGCGGAACTTTGACGATGCCGCTCTCGATAGCATCGATTAGAGAAAAATCAGAAACTACCCAGGGAAATAATGTGCCCTCCGAATACCCCGAACCGCGTAAAAAGAACGGAGTGGCAGATAAATCATAAATTTGCTTTATACCGAGCTTGTTTTTTATCGCCTCCAAGCCGGAAATCCAAACCCTTGCTTCTTCCTCGCGATTTTCTACTTCTCTTCGTTCATCGCCAGTAAATTTAATATCTTCTGCGTCAACTTTACGTCGATAACAATGATGTGCTTCATCATTAATTACTATAATACTTTTCTTACTGCCGAATTCACGGCAAACCCTGCGTACCATTTGCTCCGGGGTCTCCGTTAATGAGCTTGCTTCACCGCTTGCCAGTATACTTTTGGTTATTTTACCTGCTTTCACTGTTTCCCGAAGTTTAAAGGCATGGAAATTGGTAATAATTATTTTTGCTCTGCATAATTCATCCATCTGAGAAGGCCTAACGATATCTCGCTGTTGATAGTAATTTTGCGGATCGTTAGGGTAGAGAACCCTCAAACGGTCACGGATTGTAATACCGGGTGTTACTATTAAAAACGAATCTGAAAATTTGGCATTTTGCGGGTCGGCTAATTTATTAAGAACCTGCCATGCTATAATCATTGCCATTACTACTGTTTTTCCGCTTCCGGTTGCCATCTTGAAGGCTATTCGATATAGCCCGGGATTATTGGCTTCATTTTGCTCACGGAGTAAATTCTCTATCCAATTATCATTGAATTTATGAGCTACTTCAGAAAGGTAAATTGCAGTTTCCAATGCTTCTATCTGGCAAAAAAAGAGTTTGCGTTCTCTATCGGGGTCAGTCCAATAATCAAGTAAATTTCGTGTGGTTTTTGTAATACCTACATATCCGCCTCTTCGCCAGATAGCAACTCGTTCCCTGATTCGGTTAATAGTTACATTTTCTTCAATTCTGTCCTTTGTCCATTCCGTATCAAGCGCAAGTTGCTTACCATTACCCTTTTTTCTGGGTTGTGCAATCGGAACAAAGTATGAACTGATGCGTCTGGATTCAACGATGTCATTTGTTATACCTTCGTCGGAAAAACGAAAATGTCGAGAGGGCTCCTTGAAAGGAGAATTAAGAATCGGATTCTCAATCACAACTTGTGACATAAAAAATCCCCTTTAACTGAATATAAAAAGATTTAATTTGGTTATATCCTATACCGCACAAATGAATAAGTCAATTATAAGATTATCAATCTGTTGTTCTATTTGCTATTTTTTTATCAATCTCGGCACGATTAAATAATATTCTGAAACCGCAAAGCCCCTTAAGCATCGGGAACTTAAGGGGCTTTTTCATCCGGACTGATTTCTCTGATTAAATCTACGGCGTCAGTGTGAAGGTATCGGCATAAACCAATCGCCGCTGGTATGTAGCGGTCTGCCCGGAGATTTTGTAGACTTCGAATTCCTTGATAACCAGTCGATAGGTCGTCTTGGGATCCGGCAGGGTGATGTCGCCCGTCCATGTGGAATGACCGCCGATTTCCCTTGCAGCCTGGCATTTAAGCACCACCGGATTCCAGTCCACCGGCTCCCATGCCAGTTCCCCGGCTACCGCCGGGTCGAGCCCGCTGCGGACTTTTTCCAGGCTGGCTACGATTTCGGCATGCCCCTGGTATCCGCCTATCTTGCTGTAGCTCAATCCGCTGACGGTTATATGCCTGACATTAGGGGCAGAAGAGCTGGGCGCCACGCTGGCAAAACGGTCGGGCGCAAGCTGAATGAAATCAGCCAGCACCACAGGCGAGAGGTGCACATTATTTCTGGTCGGATCGACCATCGTATCCGTTCCGGTTACCGCCATCGACAGCGAATGTGGCTGGTAGCGCACCAGCGCCAGGCGGATAAACGGGTAATAGGTGTCGCCGGCATCGATTTGTATATCGCAGTACCATAACTTTCTGTCGCTGTCGTAAGCTACTTCGTGCCCGGCAATATCTACCTTTAAAGCAGCATCCGGCACTTCTTCCAGCAGCAATCCGGAAGCCCGGTGCTCGTTCTTCGAGAGCGTAAACGCCTCCAGCGTCGGCAGGGCATCGATCGGGCCGGAAAAGAAGAGCGGGTCGAGCCCCCAGTGGGTAACGAAGGGCTTGATTTTTTCATGTGCCGCATCTCTGGAAAGCGAGATGTTGGACGGTCCCGGCCATAAGACCACGCCCAGCAGTTCCCCGTCGCCGGAGCTATACCACGGCCTTTCCATGTAGATTCTGACGCCGCCTCCGGTACGCGTGCTTCTTCTGACCCTGGAATCATCGATGCCCACGGCGCTCCGCCATGAGAAGGTAGGCACGATATAAAGCAGTTTGGGGGCAGCCGGCCTGGCACTGCTGAGGACATCCTTGACAAACGGGTTTTCCGTCCGGCGCGTAATCGGTTCTTCGATAAAAGTAACCTCGAGTTCGCTGTTTTCAGGAATGCCGCTGGCTTTCTCCGAGGAAGAGGAGGTACGCCGTATGGTTCCGGCGGCATAATCCATCACATAATCACCGGATTTGTTTTGCGGATCGTAGGGTTTGAAGCTGGCAGTATTATCGGCCAGGCGCACCGTCTCCGAGCCTTCCACCAATCGCTTGCCCGAAAGACTGAACGGGGTGCTCGCTGCCAGCTTAACTTCTTTATTCCTCCTGCGGAAATATTCGCCAAAGCGGGTGGTGGCAATGGCGGAATAGGTCACTTTGCGGTATTTGGTATCGCCGAACTCATGCGTGCCGTGAAGATAAATACGGTCTTCTCCCATGCTTTTATCATCAGAGTCCACCAGAAAATCGAAGGGGCGAGCATTCACACTGATTACTCTCGGGCCGTCTTCTCCCAGCGGGTCGATATTTTCCGTCCAGTCGCCGATAATATCCAGCTTGACGGTGCTCTTAATGCTGACTTTCATGAGGCGGTCATACAGAGTGGCAAAGGTCTGGCCGATATCGCGCAAAACAAAGAACTGGTCGAATTCCGGCGTCAGCAAAGGCTGCCTGACGGCATGCACCAGCGTTAAAATACGGTAGGGCGTCAGCATCCAGTGCCTGCCATCGATAGCCAGAGCCAGCGCCGGGTCTTCATCCTTTCCGGCTTCCATAATCCATTGAATCAAACCCATCTGTATGGCTTCAGTTTTCAACATACCCGAAGACAGTTTGACCCTGGCGACCTCCGCCTTGGGCAGCCTCATTTCCAGCACCCTTTCCCCCTCGTAAAATTTTATCTGGGGCGTATCGCCTTCCGTCAGAATCATGCGGAACGGCAGGGCATCCGGCCACACTGCCCCTTCGGAATAACCGAAGCTGACCGGGAAAGCGCCCATTGTATCCGGGAAACCGTTTATCATTGCTTTGCGCGAGAAGGGGTCGGGCAGGTAGGGCACTTTAATTATATCTTTATCTATATAGGGCAGGTCGTGGTTGTCCGGATCCGGTTGGCCGGTGATGGTCCCGCTTTCGCGCGGAACGATGATGCCGTAGGCGTTTTTATCCACCATCCCGCTGCCGATGTCATCGAAGAGATGGTGTTCTTCCGCCATCGTTTGCGAAGTTTTGGGCGGAAGGACATGGCGTTCGCTGATCTCCTCGAAGGGCTTATCGTAATTGCTGCGTATAACGATGTGGTTCACCGATTCTCCCTCGGTCACCACATTGCGCATTACCGTTACCGGCGACGGCACCGGTTCGAAGCGCCCGTAGACCAGCGGATCGCTGGCGTGTTTATAATCCGCGTCGCTGAGGCTAATGCGGTTTCCGGCCAAATCCACTGCCCTTGCCCTGAAGCGGTAGGATGCACCGTAGCGCAGCCTGGGAAGCGAACCGGGTACGGGTTTGAAATCTATATCGAGGTTGTAAGCCGGATCGATGTCGCTGCCGGTATAAGCCGGATTGCCGTCGGCATCGATGGTTTTCCCCGGCTTCGGAGCGGAGAGGCTCCAGCCGTGCCAGTGAAAAACAGCTTCTCCCTGGCGCAGTATATCGGATGAATCGTCGGCAGCAGAGGTTACCGATTGTGATATCCAGCCTTCATCCTGATATTGTTCTTCAATCGCCGGCGTCGGTTTGAGAAACCGGTATGTACCATCGCGCTGGCACAGCGAGTGCCATTTGCCGGAGAGCGAATCCCAGACATCGATGGCAAAACCGCAGGTTATATCTTCGGCATCGAGTATGATATCGCTGCCGTCTTCAAGATTCTGATTCAACTGGTCATGTTTTTCAAAAGTCATGTGCGTCTGCTCGGCTCTATCTATTCTGGCTACGGAAATACCGGCGTTGCGCAGCGCGGGAACCGAAGAGGTCGTTGGCGTATCGTGGCTTCTACGTATACTTCGGGCCATAGCCAGGTTGCCGGCAAAATCGAGTGCTTTAATAGCAGAACCGTCGACATCTATGACAGCTACCTCGTAGCGCCGCTTATCTTCGAACGGCAGCATGCCGTCGACAATTTCGGGATCAGAGGCTCTTGGCAAGGCATAAAAAGCCCACATATTGACATAACAGCGCGTGGCCATTACTTTATCCCAGTTGGGAATATTTGCGGTGGTTACTGTATCAGGGAATGCCGGCATCCAGGTGGCAATCACCTGTACCGTGTTCTCGGCAGCAATGCCCACCGGTACCGCTACTTCCAGGTCGAAAACCAGCCCCAGCCTCCTTAAAAGATAGGGGTAATTGCCTAAAAGCGATATCGCACTGTGAAAATCAATCGAGGGCGGCTTAAGGGCTATTCTGGCAGCGCCAAATGGTTTATGGAAGAGTTTGGCCTGTAAAAAGGACATGGTAATATCATCGGGGTCGGTTAAGCTGCCGGCCTTGATGTAACCGTTTCGCTTGAGCCTGTTCATGATAGAGGCAGTCAATTGTCCTTCGTCATTCTGCCGGAATGAAAGCGCCAGCGGACGGAAAGGCGCATCAGGTTTTATCACCAGGTCATTCGCAGGCGGGAAATCCTCTCCCGAATTGGTAGCCAGGTCAACGTACTGCCGCTTGAAAAATTCCTGTATATTTCTGAACGGGAAGGATTGGATGGGCATACTTTTGAAGTCCGGCATCTCCCACGGCTCGATCAGCGTATTTTCGTTGAAAATGCTGCGCCACAGGATGGAAGAGGGCAGATCGCTGACGATGTCTGCCGGCATTGGATTGTTATTGCCGAATTGCACCCTGAATATGACGTTCCGGCGGTTGTCGTTGGGAAACAGGGCATTCGGCCAATCCAAAAAATCCGGGAACGATGACAGGGTATCGTTTTTACTATCGGACTGCAGGCGCGGCGAAACGAAAACCGAAAGCCTCAGTTTGGTTCCTTCTCTTTTTTGAATTATTCCGTTGGGCAGGGCAGTCCAGGTTATAGTCTGTGTTTTCATAGCTTATCTCCTTGGCCTATACGACCTGGGCAAAAGCGTCGGTGTATTCGACCCATTCATCTTCGTTCATCAGGTCTTCGAAGTTGCCGCCACCGTGCGGAGCCTTCAGTTTGGCATTATAACCTTCTCTGATTCCGCTAGCTGCCGGCGGATGGCTGCCGCCGCCGCTGTCGCCTCCGGCAATGCGCCGTTCAACCGAGAGCTCCACGCTTGCCGAGAAGAAGAGTACTTCTACCTTGACAGTCAGCTTAGCCTGTCCCCATAACTCGTTAGGCGGCTTCTGGTAGGAAAGACCGAGGTAAAATTCTACCGAAAGGGTTATCAGCCCCAGAATCTTCAGCGAGCCACCCATGCGGATGTAAGCGGTGAGACTGATGGTTTCATCGGGCTGGCCTACTTTCTCCATTTCAAAGTAAATGCCGCCCATGATATAAACCTTGCCGCTGGCAACGACTAAATCGAGCGCCATGCTGGCTCCGAATTCGAGCGCCGCTTCCAGCCGTTCCACCCCGTCCAGTCCGACCTCGATGGCAAAGTAACCGCCGCCACCGATGGCAAAGACGGTTAACAGGAAGGGATTATCTCTTTCGCAGAAATTGAACCTGACCCTGACCGGTTCGCCTGTAAAGGGAACACACAGCTTGAAGCCCAGGCTGATATTCTGAATAGAAACAATGCCGACTGCAACGCTGGGAATCGGCAGTGATAAACCGGCGCTGACCTGGGTGGGTGTAATATCCAGGTTGAATCCCGAACCCAGCTTCGACATGAAGTCTTTGAGCGGATTAACGAATTCCAGCTGGCCAGCGAATTCGGTTTTATCTATATCGACATCGACATCCGGCTTCTTGCCGGTACTGGCCGTAAAAACGATTTTCGAAAAATGGAATCTCAGGAAAAGGCAGCTGCCGTCACCGATCATATTAACCCAGAAATTACGCAGGTCGCCGGTAATATTATAAGTAGGTGCCGCCGGCGGATCGATAGGAGTGATAAAGACCCCCTTCACCTCCATACTGGTAGAACTGGAAGGCTCGAAGATATGCAGCGGGTCTCCCTTGAGGTCCGGATTCCAGTCCAGCAGTGTTTCCACTGCCTGCGGCGGCAGAGAATTGTCTCCGCCCGGGTAAACGACATTATTGGTTATGCGGGGTGTCTTGCGCCCGTCGCCCAGATTGGCAGCCCCGATTATTTCCGCAAGCAGAATTCCGCCGAGTATCTTGGCACCGTTAAAAAACTGATTGGGGTCGAAGTTGGTAGGTATGGTATCGATCGGCCCTGACATGACGCCCTTGTTGCGTGACAGGCCGCTGATCAGCATATTGGGTGTAACGACGGCGCCGGATTTGTCGCCGGAGCCGTTGAAATCCAGATCGACTTTATCTTTCAGTTTTGCCCAGATATAAGCCGGATTGGCTGACGGCTGAAAGCCCTGGGCAATATAGTCCGGATGCAGCTCGATAACCACCGGAGCCGGCAGAGCTTTCCCCGATGCCTGTTCGGCACCCGGCAGGCGCACTTCAGCTTCCTGCCAGATGGGGAAGAAGCGCGGCTGGTCGTCCGGCAGGGCGGTATTGGAAGGATTCGGCAGAGTTGCACCCAGGGTTATCATTTTAACCTCCGCGCTGGTGTCACCCCGTTTGCCGTCTGCGGCTCCGTCGGCAGCCGAACTGGGAGCAAAGGCTACTTTCTGCCCCATCAGAGACCTCTGCCGCCTGTTCAGGTTGGCAGCAGAGCTGTTATAGGACGTTACGGCAGGCTGCAGAAAGCTTGCGATATCCTCTACCTGTTGCAGCGTAGAGGATATGAAAGCTAAAGGACTGGTAAATTCGGTAGTCTGCCCGTCGCTGTCCGTTGCTACCATATGGAAAAGGTAATCACGCCCGTTTACTCTGGGCCAGAAGGCTTTCTGCCCCTGCCCCGCCAAGTCATAGGCTTCCCCGGTCATGGTCGGGTCGTCAAGGGAAGGCGTTACTAAAGTGGTTATGCGCACACTGTTAAAAGGCCACTGCCTCCCCTGGTTCGGTTGCGAGGAGTGGGCGGGGTATGTTTTTACGGGCTGCCTGACCACGATGAAGAAGCGCTGTCTCAGATAGGCAGCCGGTTGTCCCGCCAGGGAATCGATATGTGCAATCACAGGGGGAAAGGGAACTGCCTGAATTTTACGTTCGGTGACTTTTACCAGGGTAGCGGCATGCCCGGTGGGGAATAAATATCCCTTATATACCACGCGCACATAATGGTCACGTGCCATGGTAGCCAGGTGCCGCCATTCTATAATGTCGAGGTCTTCACCTGCCGGGGCATTCGGCCAGGCACCGCGGGTGTTCATCCATGCACCCAGGCTGCTTAGCATAAAGCGCTCCACTTCTACCGGGGCGGGATTATAATATTGAAGAGTGCCTGCTGTTACCATATTGTAGTCCGAAGTCAAACGCACTAATTGCCAGCGGTCGTTATTGGTTAGCGACATTCTGAAAGGACTCATATCGTTGGCATCGGGTGTCACCTCGCGGTCAAAGCCGGGCGTCCAGATGGCGCGCAGGGTGCGATAAGTAGACCATTTTTCATTCACAATCCAGTTCGCCAGCCCGCCGGTAGAGAAAGCCAGTTTTCTTACGCCCAGCCTGGTATGCCAGAGCTCGGTGCGGTTTTGGTGCGTCACCGGGCTGGTGGCATGCGCCCAGCCGGCATGCCTGTTCGGTGATACTATCAACTGCCAGGGAACCTCAAGAGCAGTTTCATTCCACCTAGGCTCGGCCGGCATTTTTCCGTAATCCGGTTCATCCGCCGGCAGCGCAGTGGGAGCTACGCTCAGTTCATATTTCTGCCATGCCAGCAGTTCATCCATGGTAAAGGGAATCGGTGATGTACCGGGCGGTATTTTAAAAACCAGCCTGCTTTCCCCCGCCAGGCGGGCTGCTACGCTACCGGGCTGATTGGGCGTCTCCGAACCTCCCGGGGGGTTGGGGACGTTGGAGGGATCTTCGGTATCGTCCTTGAATTCCTCCGCCGTCTCAAGGAAAGCCTGCTCGGCGATATTTTGCGGCAGGAAATCGTTATCATGGGCAAAATTGACCACTATATAGGCATCTCTCTCGGCGTTCGTACGCTCCAGGTTGGTGCCGTTCAGCCTGAGGAAATAAAAATCGAATCTAAGTATCAGCATATCCTGCTTGCGCAAAACGGAGGCGCTGAAACTGGGGCCTGACGTGGTAGTTTCTGTCGGCCAGCTGCATGACCCCAGCGGATTATCGCAGGCAGTTATCGCTGTTTTCGGAATGACAGTGTTCACCAGAAGCACCGAACCGCCGAGGGCAGCCAGCTTTAAGAGAGTTCTGCGGGTAATGGGGTTATCGCCCAGTGCCTCCGACATTTCCACGACCCTGTCGATAAGCGCCGGGTCATGTGCAAACAGCGAATTCAACTCCGAAGAAGTATCGAATACATTTTCATCAGGACGGCTCCCATGCGGCGCAGAATTGTCGGCGAATTGATTGTCAGATGACTTCGAGGATGATTTTCGGGAACGGGAGTTAAAATTATTTTTCTCCATTAATACACCTCCTGGAAGTGCAGTTGAGGATTTAACATCGGCTTTTTATAAATAACGGGACATAAAAACAAGCGGTTGAGTTATGCATGTGGTTGAAAAAACCACGGCATGATAAAAAGAAACAGCCGGGTAAACGGATTAAGTCTGACCTATCTGCCATACCCCCTCCACTTTAACACGACAGCGAAACAATAAAGGCTGCGACCAGCCAGGCCGGTTATAGCCGCGAGCGGCATAAAACACTATATATAATATATATAATATAAGTTAACCCTTTTTGTCATGTCAATAGGTAATTTATACTATATAACAATAATTTTTTTAATGGCATTTTCAAAAATACAGGGCTTGTTTTAAAAGTAAAATAGGCGCATGTTAAAAAGCGCGGATTCTCTCCTTTGTTAATTATTTATGCTGTTAAAATACGACTTAAGAAAAAATTATCCCCTCTTTTTACTTAAAACTATTGACACTGTGCTCTCCTTCAATTAAAATTGCCGTTAGTTTACTTTATTTTTCTTTCATGATAGTCAGGTCTGGGTAATAAGCTATGGTAAAGCAGAAAGAGGCTTTATTATAAAATTCAGTGCAAAGGAGGTATAAGTCAGGATCATTTTTTATCTTGTTTTTAAAATCTGCTAACTATTAAGGAAGGTAGAAAAGGATTAAAGGATGGAAGCAAAAAGAGAAAGATGGAGCAGTAGAGCGCTGTTTATTTTTGCAGCGATCGGCTCGGCTATAGGGCTGGGCAATGTTTGGCGCTTCCCTTACTTATGCAATGAATACGGAGGGGGCGCTTTTTTAATTCCATATATGGTTTGTGTCGTAGCACTGGGTATCCCGTGGCTTATGATGGAATTCGGCATGGGCAGATACTTCCAAAAGGGAGCTCCGGGAGTATTCGAGGGCATCGGGAAAAAATGGGAGTGGCTGGGATGGTGGCCGTCAATGGTGGCTTTCCTGATCGTCAGCTACTATTCGGTTGTTCTCGCCTGGTCTCTCAGGTTCGTCATCAGTTCGGTCAACATGGAATGGGGAGTCGGAGAAGCCGGGGCGGAAGCAGCCGGCGGATTCTTCTTTAACGATGTACTGCGGTTATCCAGCGGCCCCGGAGACCTGGGCTCAATAGTATGGCTGACAGCGTTATGCCTGTTAATCGTATGGGTAGTCATCTTCTTCTCGATATGGAAAGGCGCCAAGGAATCGGGCAAATGGCATTTTGTATTCGTAATCGTTCCCTGGATTTTACTGATTGCAGTAGCGATCCGTGGATTCACCCTGCCCGGTGCCGCCGAAGGCCTCAACAGTTATCTCACACCGGATTTCTCCAAGATCTGGAGTCCGGATGTCTGGTTCGGAGCCGCCAGCCAGGTGGCTTTCAGCCTCTCCGTCGGCATGGCTGGTATGTTCGCCTATGGCAGCTGGGTTAAAAAGAAAGCCGATATCACCAACAGCACAATCATTGCCTCTTTCGGTGATATGGCAACTGCATTTCTGGCCGGTTTCGCCGTTTTCAGCGTGGTAGGTTTCCTGGTACAGGGTTTGAACATCAATTTAGAAGATGTAACCACATCAGGCCTTGGCCTGGCATTTGTAACCTACCCGGCCGCAGTATCGATGATGCCCGGAGGGAACTCGCTGGTTGGCCTGCTCTTCTTCCTGAGCCTGTTCACCATCGGCGTCGATTCGGCCTTCTTCCTGGCACAGGGCGGAGTGATTGCGCCGTTAACAGACAAGTTCGGCTGGAATATCAAAAAAACCACGCTGGGCGTCTGTATAGCCGGTTTCCTGCTCGGCCTGCTGTATTGCACACAGGGCGGACTCTACTGGCTGGATATCGTGGACCGTTCAGTATCCTTCTATGGTCTGTTGATAACCGGCATCCTGGCTACAGTTGTGGTCGGATGGAAATTTGGAGCCGATAAATTGCGACTATACGTGAACGAAACATCCGATATCAAAGTCGGACGTTGGTGGAACTGGCTGCTGAAATTGGTGGTCCCGTTGGCCATGACATTTGTTGTCATATATGGCGGATTCATACAGGACCTGTCCTACCTCTGGGATTCAACCAAGACCGAATACGGCGGCTACGGCGGCTGGGCGGCCTGGGTCTGGCTTATCCTCTTTATAGCTTTATTAGTCAGTATAGGGCTGAACTTGATCAAGACGCGTAAAAAGGGGGATAAATAAATGACCGGAGGAGCTATTGCTGCCGCTATCATAGGATGGCTAATCATTTTTGGCGTACTGGCTTTCTGTTTCAGCAGACTGGGTAAAGTCGGTAAATGGGAAGACTGATTTAACCAGGGTTAAATATCAGCATTCGAAACCGTCCTGCCTGGAAGCAGGACGGTTTCTTTATCGGAAACTCAGGATTTGCCTTGTAAAAATATGGCTGGAAAGAATATACTGATTATCATAAAAGTAATTTAACAGGTAAAGAAATTTTTATTATGGCAGGTAACAAATGACAGGAACAATATTGACGCTCTTGGGAACAATGGTTCTGGTTTTTATAGCAGCATTGATTTTTACCAACGCTATCGAATGGATAGCCAGCCAGTTGAAGCTGGGCTGTTCGTTTGTCGGTTCCATCGTCGCTCCTCTGTTTACATCGATACCGGAGATGGTGATTTTTCTGGTAGCTATTTTTGCTTTTGCCGATGGAGCCGGTAAGGATATCGGCGTCGGCACCATTTACGGGCAGCCGTTTATGGCCTCCAGCCTTTCCTACGGGCTGGTGGGCATTGCCATTCTGCTGGGGCTTTTGTTCAAAAAAAGGGATAGCGGCCATATGCATGTCGATAAATCGCTGGCAACTCCGTTCCTTTTTGTCACCATACTCTTTCCGCTGACGCTGGTGCCGGCATTTTCCGACAGCTTAATCGTCAAGTATGTCTTTGCGTTTATCTTCCTGGGAGCCTTCATCTACTATATCTGGACGATGTATAAGAGGAAGAACGCCGAGCAGATAGATGACGCCGCAACACCTTATTTCTGCCGCGTCCTTCCCGAAGCCTCCAAAGGCAGGATGGCGCTGGCAATTCTTCAACTGCTGGTTGCTATCGGGCTTCTGTACATCGGTTCCGAAAAAATGGTCGGTACGGTGGAAACCCTTTCAGCCGGAATCGGCCTGAGCGCATTGGCACTGGCTTTGGTTGTCGTACCGGCGGCCACCGCCATCCCGGAAACGTCAACCGCCCTGATATGGGGATTCAAGGGCAAGGACACTCTCAGCCTCGGTTCGCTGGTGGGTGAAAAAGTCCTCTATTCCACCTTCTATCCGGCGCTGGCATTATTTTTGATTTCATGGTCATTCGATATCCATATCCTGATGAGTGTTGTTGCCACCACCATCATTTCGTTGATACTTTATCTGTGTATCCGCTTCAATAAGCTCAACTGGTACACGCTCTGTTTCGGCCTGGTCTTTTTTGTAGCCTACATAATAGTAATATTCGTCTTAAAAATATAAGACCTGAATACTACCGGGGGGTTGAAATGCACACGATAGTTGCAAAGATAATCTCGCAAAAAGGAACCTGCGAAGCCGGACACAGGGTAGGGGATGAATTCGTCATCGGACAGAGCACTCCCCCGGGCATGTGTTCATGGGCTTTTTATACCCTTTTCCCTTTTGCCGAGGTTTTGCAGTTCGGGGGAAGCTTCCCCTGGGAAAAAGACCCCGCTAAAGCAATTGTCGCCTGCCCGGACGCCGATAACCCGGTAGTCTTCGAACTCAGCCGGAAGGAATTGAAATATTGATGCATACAGATGGCGAATTCGGAGCGGCTCCGTTTCTGATTGAGAATATCGGCTTGCTGCCAAAGGGCAGGGCGCTGGATATCGCCATGGGCAGCGGCCGCAATACGATTTATCTGGCAAAGATGGGATTCGATGCCGAAGGAGTCGATATTTCGGAAGAGGCCGTCAAGACCGCTCTGGAGAGAGCGGAGGCGTCGGGTGTTAAAATCGACGCACGGGTGGCCGATATCGAGACGGAAGATTATCTAATCGACAAAGATGCCTATGATGTTATTATCTGCTTCAACTACCTGCACCGTCCGCTGGTCAGGCAGATAAGGGATGGACTGAAGAAAGGCGGAGTGGTGGTGTATCAGACTTACACCGTAGACCAGCTGCAATTCGGTAAACCCTGTAATACGGATTTTCTGCTTGGATACAACGAACTGCTGGAAATGTTTCGCAGTTTCCGCTGCCTGCGCTACCATGAAGAAATTATGGATCACCGAAAGGCAGTAGCCGGAATAATAGCCCGGAAAGTATAAAGGAGGAGATAATCTCCCCATTTTGCTTACAACTCGCTCTCCGCTTCTTCTTCCATCTCGTAAAGACGGGTATAATAATCGGATAATTCATTCAAATGAGCCAGCGCGATTTTTCCGGTTAAAATAGGGTCGTCATCGGTAATATTGGTTTGCGGGTCTATAAGCCCGTGTTCCAATTCTACATCCAGCCCCATCCTGAACTGCTCGACATCGAATTTCTTCCAGTCGATGCCGAGTTCATCCCCGATTTCCCTGGCTTCCTGCGTAGTGAAATGTTTTTTTATGCTCATGGTACAGCACCTCCCGTTATTTATTCTACGCTGATTACAAACGAGATAAAACGTCGCTGGAAGTGATTTAAAAAATACTGTTCGATAATAGTGCCCATCAATTGTTAATTGCATTTAAAATACTATTCTCCAGATGCTACAATCGAATAATACTATTTAAAACCTATTTTTAATGTTTTCAGGCGGCCGGCTCGATGCGGATTCCCCTTTCCATCGCCCAGACCAGCCCTTCCTCGATTCGATTCTCTTCTCCCTCGAGTTCCAGCTTCATAACACCTTCACCCCCGATAAGGTCGGAGTTATAAACACTGGTTTTTAAATCGTACCGCTGGCTGATAGTATAAAGGATAGGTTCCAGCAGCATTTCCTCGGGAATTATAAAGATTACCCTCTTTTTTATAATAGCCATTTCATCCTTCCTGTTCGAATTCCTTAATGACTTCCCTGATTTTTTGTTTCAATTCATCGTGCGGGACTTCTATGCCGGATGTGGTTTCAATCTTATTGATGCGCTCTTCCAGTTTCGCCTGTTCATTCAATACCAGCTTGATGACATCCGCCACAGGGTCGGGCAGATTGCCGTGCTCCAGGTCGCGCAGCGGTTTATGGTGATCATCAACCACCCGGCCGGGTATGCCGACTACCGTAGCGCCGGCCGGAACCGGCTTGATCACCACCGAACCGGAACCGATTTTTGCCCCTTCACCGACCGTTATGGCGCCAAGGACTACCGCTCCGGTGCCGATGACAACCTTGTTGCCGATGGTAGGATGGCGTTTGCCCTTGTTGAGGCTGGTGCCTCCCAGAACGACACCCTGATAAAGAAGGACATCATCGCCGATTTCAGCCGTTTCGCCGATAACAACCCCGGAACCATGGTCGATAAAGAAGCGCCGGCCAATGGTGGCTCCCGGATGTATTTCGATAGCGGTAAAGAAACGCGTCCAGTGTGAAAGCAGGCGTGCAAGGTAACGCAGACGGTGATTCCATAAGAAATGGGATATGCGGTGCGACCAGATGGCATGCAGTCCGGGATAACAGGTTAAAACCTCGAGCACGCTCCTCGCTGCCGGGTCGCCTTTAAAAACGGTTCTTATGTCCTCTGCAATGCGCTTACACATCTACTTGATTATACACTTATAGCGTCTCTTTACCAACCCATGCGAGGTAATCGAAGCTGCCTCCGGTAATGGGAAGGGCGATTATTTCGGGGACATCGTAGGAGTGAATCTCTTTTACAATACGGATGATTTCGTCTAAAAGGGCCGTTCTGGTTTTAACGATAAGCAGGTTTTCAGATGCAGACTCGATATTGCCGTTCCAGCGGTAGATGGAGTTTATTCCTTCGATGATATTGATGCAGGCGGCTTTTTTCTGCTCGAGCAGAACCTTAGAGATGAAACCGGCTTCCTCACCGTCTTTAGCGGTGATTAAAACGACCATGTATTCGGAGTTCGTCATTACAGCCTCCCTTCAGGCTGTCAGATGATTTGCAGCATCCTGTTGACTGCACCGATAGCTTTCAGCCTGATATCTTCCGGCACTTTTACTTCAGGGGTCAAGGTCTCCAGAGAATGGAGCACTTTTTCCAGTGTAATCGATTTCATGGTACGGCATACGGCAGTATCGGATACAGGTATGAACTGCTTCTGCGGGTTTTCTTTCTGCAGGCGATGGATAATACCGGTTTCGGTCACCACAATCACCTGGTTGACATCGGGGCGCCCGGCATAGCGGCACATGCCACCGGTACTCAATACCTCATCTGCCAGCGCTATTACCTCGGGTCGGCACTCCGGATGCACCGCCACTTTTGCCCCGGGATATGCGTTCTTTATTTTTAGTACCGCCGCCGCTTTGATGCCCTTGTGAACGGGGCAAAAACCCGGCCAGAAGGTATATTTTTTATCCGGGACTTTCGATGCCACATACTGCCCGAGGTATTTATCGGGGACGAATAAAATCTCTTCATCGGGAAGGCTGGCAACCACTTGGGGAGCATTAGCCGAGGTACAGCAGATATCGGATTCCGCTTTGACAGCGGCGCTGGAGTTGATATAGGTAACCACTACCGCATTGGGTAGCTCCTTTTTCCTGGCACGCAGTTTTTCAGCGGTAACCATATCGGCCATCGGGCAGCCCGCCGAGGATTCGGGAAGCAGCACTTTTTTATGCGGAGAGAGGATTGAGGCCGTTTCCGCCATGAAGTGAACGCCGCAAAAGACGATTACAGCAGCCGGTGTGGAAGCGGCTTTCTGCGAGAGTTCCAGCGAATCGCCGACAAAGTCGGCCATATCCTGGATATCCGCCGGCTGATAATTATGAGCAAGAATGACGGCATTCCGTTCCTTTTTTAATTCATGTATGCGTTTTACCAGCTCATCCGGCCTGTTTTCCACTTTATGTTTTCTCCAGCTTATTGACTAAAGATAATCTTTATATTTTTCCAGCGCCCGGTAGAAGGCATTCCAGAAGGGGTCGACAATGGGATGTTTCAACTCGGTTTCCTTGCCTTCTTTGACCAGTACCATTCCCTCTCTCTTTTCCGTAAATTCACCGATTACCGAGGAAATAATACCCTTATCAGCGAGAGCTTTCACCACCGCATCCGCTTTATGCGGACGGCAGGCAATAATCAGCGTACCTTCACTGATAGATGCGTACGGATCGATATCGAATAAACGGCATATCTCCAGCACGCAATCCGTGACCACTATTTTTTCATGTTCTACTTTCACCCCTAAACCGGCCGCCTGTGCCACTTCATAGAGGCCTCCCCAGATACCGCACTCGGTGGCATCGTGCATGGCGGTAATGCCGTCTTTCCTGGCACCGACGCTTATGGCTGTCATGGCATCATCCACTACCGACATCTTATAAAATATTTCCTGTGCCTTTATGCTGAATTCGCTGCCGAATTTCTCCGCAAGCAGGCGCGGCAGCATGGCGGCAAAGATGCCGGTCGCCTCGATAGCCGGCCCCTTGGTAACGATTATTTTATCGCCGGCGCTGATAAAACGCGGGCTGACGTACTGGTCGAGTTCTCCGACACCGATTACAGTACCGCCGCCCACCATCGGATAGTTGCAGTTCTCATACCTGCCGGTATGCCCGGTGATGATATTGATGCCCATCCGCTCGCATTCCGAGTGGATGACCCTCCATGTAATATCCATCTGCTGCTTGGTCATCGACATCGGCAGGTTTAAATCTATCGAAAGATAGCGCGGAGGCAGCCCGCAGGTGACGGAGTCCGAAGCCAGGATATTGATGGCAAACCAGGCAGCCCTTTCCCATCCGTACTCAGGAACGATAAACACCGGGTCAGTGGTAAAAGAAACTGCCTTATTCCCGATTTTGGCAATACCGACATCGACTCCATGCATCGGCCCCACCAGCACATCTTTACTGCTGGCTCCTAGCCTGGGGAATATGATTTCGCTGAAGATATCAGCCGATATTTTACCGATTTCAGGGATTTCACTCATCGTATTGCTTCTCCTTTATAGTTATTAAATAAATAAGATAATTGCCATATTGTTAAAGGTAATAAAAACGGCAGGCTTTTTTAATGAACGATAAAAACCGCCATGTAAAAGACCTGCCTTGAATTAGTTATTGTTCCCGGTCTCTTCGTTTAATGAGTTCATGAATGCTTCGGGAGCGAGCGAGTCCTGCGAAATCACCCATTCCTGGAGGCACTCGTAAGAACAAAAATTATATCTGACAATAGAACCGTTGCCGTTAAAAGCAGACACCAAAAACCAGCCTTCCAGCACGTTGCTGGCAAGTTCATTGGGACTGAATTCCTTTTCCTGTCCGCAGGTAAAACAAAGACAATATTGACTGACCATTCACCATTCCCCGCGGGTATCAATAAATCGCTGCCACCCGCCAATAATTATTACGTTAATACTATTATACTACCGCATCGGGCGATAACAAAATTTCTGTTTTATCACTTTTGTGTTTCTGCCTGCGCTACCTTTTCTTCGCGTTCCTTGCGTTCCTTATAAACGAACTTGGCCAGAATGATGCTCAACTCAAGTAAAATAATCAAAGGAACAGCAATGATGGACTGGTTGATGGGGTCCATGGTCGGTGTAATCAATGCCGCTAATACGAATGCCAGCACAAACCACAGTTTGCGTTTATTCGCCAGCCACTGGGGAGTAACCAGCCCCATGCGCGCCAGTATCATTACAATCAGAGGTGTTTCAAATATCAGGCCGACATATATAATCATACGCGTGACAACGCTTATGTATTCATTTAATCTCCAGACGTTTGGGGACACATCCCCTAGAAAATGCCCAAGGAAGCCCATTGCCGGCGGCAGGGCGATAAAATAGGCGAACACGACGCCTGAAATGAATAATATGACTATAAAAGGAAGCAGTTGGAAGATCGTCTTTTTCTCTTTGGAGGTCAGGCCGGGAGCAATAAAAGCAATCATCTGGTAAACCAGATAAGGCATGGCGATAATAAAGCCGCCCGCCAGCGCAACCTTGAAAAAGACGGCAATATTTTCGGTCGGGGTGATTGACTGGAATTCGATTCCTCTGGCTGGAGCTTTTAATATCTCTATCATGGTTTCGGCAAATATAAACGATATTGCCGTGGTAATAACCATGGCTATAACGGACTTGGCGACACGGTCGCGCAGTTCTACCAGATGCCCTTTAATGGGCATTCTCTTGCCTGTAACAGGGTCTCTTCTGATTTCCGTCGTTACCACTTGCCTACTGTCCTGTTCCTTTATCATCCGGCTTATTATCGGCAGGAAATGTTTCTTCTACAGGTGCCTCAGCCGGCTCATTCTGACTCTGACTGCTGTCGAAGGGGTTTATATTGTTTTCCGGGATATCGAATACCTTTTTCCCCTCTGATTTCTTACCGGCAGCTTTTTCAGCCGGGGCTGCTTTACCTACATTCAGGGACTTGTTTAACCTGTCAACGCCTTCATTCAGTGCTACGTTGACTTCCTGTGCCCCTGCAGCAAGGGGGTCTTTTATATCTCTGGCTGTCGTATCCAGTTCAAGGGATTCTTTTTCCAGCATGGCCGAAAGCGCCTCGGTTTCGTCATCCACGGTCTTTTTAACATCGCCGACCTCACTGTCTACGATTTTGGCGATTTCATCGGCTTCCATATCGAGCGCATTCTTGATTTTGAGCGATTCCTCGTCGAGCGAGTCCTTGAGCCCCAGGGCGGTGTTTTTCAAATCATCGAAATCGTCTTCCATATCGAGGGATCTGGTCACTTCTCCCGTGAAATTCGAAGTCAATTTTCTCAGGTCGCGCACCATTTTGCCGAACTTGCGCGCATATTCGGGCAGCTTTTCAGGCCCGACCACCAGAAGGGCGACTACAAGGATAACCAGTATTTCAAAAAAACCGAGGTCTAAACCCATTATTCTATCTCATTTTCAGCTTTAATACTTACAAAAGAACCTGCCGGCATCGTTATCTGATATAGTTTCAGTTGCAGGAAATTACGTCCGGTTTTTGAAAGACAACTGATAATCACTCCTGATTTTTCTTGGCTTTCTTTTTGGTTTTAACAGCGGGTTTTTCCTCCAGCTGTTCGGCGTTGCCTTCTTTGTTCTTCCTGAAATCGCTCTTCCATTTAGCGAACATATCAAAAAGCTGGGGAAGTTTACCCGCCCCGAAAATAATCAGGATTACAAGTAATATAGCTATAATTTCAAAAGGACCGAGTTTCAACGATAAATCACCTCCATTAAAAAAGACCGATAATTGTAATAAACCTCAAACCGGGAGCACAGACAGCAATATCTCCTTTGAAAATATCCCCTTCCTGCAAAACAGGGGAAGGGGATATGAAAAACAACAATCATAAAAGATTACGATGATTTCAGTACAGGGAGATTATCTGTTGTTCCCAGAAAAATCTGCTATGCCTGTTTTGCAGGAGTTTCCTTTGCTGCAGGTTTGGCGTCCCCTTCTGATACGGCTGTAGCCGGCTTGGATTCTTTCTGTTCTGCAGGAGCTTCCTCTGCTGCAGGGTTGGTTTCCCCTTCCGATGCAGCTGTAGCCGACTTGGGCTCTTTCTTTTTTGTAGCCTTTTTCTTGGCTTTTTTCTTTGTTTTAGCTTCTACATCGGCCGGTGCTTCCTCATCCTCGCCTCTGGAGCCCTTCTTGAAAGCATTGATACTCTTGCCGAGAGCCGCGCCTACCTGCGGTAGTTTGCCTACACCGAAAACAATCAGAATGATCACCAGAATAAGCCCTATTTCAAATGGACCCGGTCTTACCATGTTTTTAAAACCCCCCTTAATTTAATTAAGTCACATTAATCGCCAAGACATAATCTATCCCTTTGCAAATGGGGTTGAAGTACGAAGACTAAAGATTGGATATCATTGGCTAAAAGCTTCTTTTTTATTCCAGCTAATAATACACAAATGACTTATGCTTGTCAATCGACCGCAATATTTGCATCCCGCGATAACACACGGAATTACCCACACATGATTATTTAAAAATTGATATTAAGAAATTGACAACCGCTACCGAATAAGGTACTTTATACTTACTTCTGTTGTGATAAAATATCAAACGATATGAACGATACTGACAAAGAGCCGCAGGAAACACCGCCCGGCTGCAAGCCTTCCTGGATTAAAACCAGACTTCTTCCCATTCTGATGCTGATTTTTATTGTCGGCATCGTTATCGGAGTTTTTCTGGCTTATAAATACAATCCTGGCATGATCGAGAACCTCAAGGGATACGGCTACCTCGGGGCTTTTATCATCAGCATAATACTGAATGCCTCCGTCGTACTTCCGGTCGGCAATTTTGTGGTCATCGCCGCCCTTGGTGCCACCCTGCCTTCGGCAACCCTGGTAGGATTGACGGGCGGCATCGGCGCCGCCATCGGTGAAATGACCGGCTACATGGCGGGATACAGCGGGCAGGCCCTGGTTGCCACTAAAACCAATCGCTGGTATCTCAGGCTGGAGTCATGGCTGCGTAAACACGGAGCCCCTGCTATTTTCCTGCTGTCGGTATTCCCGTTCGCCTTCGATGTGGCGGGTTGCATTGCCGGAGCTTTGCGTTATCCGGCCTGGAAATTCTTCGTCGCCTGCTGGCTGGGAAGAACCGTCCTCTATACGGGAGTCGCCTGGGCAGGCGCACTGGGATGGCAGGTGTTGCTCGACTTTATCGGTTAACCCTCTCCCGGATGCGCATAAGAATCATCCCCCCGGCGATAAAAAAGACCAGGCATGTAAACAGCATCACCTGGTAGCCCGTTCCCAGACTCTGTTTTTCGAAGAAATCGATTACCGGCCCGATCAGGCGCGCCAGCGCGCCAGCTCCGGCAGTCGCCATGTTGGCAATACCCAGGTAGCGCGCCTCTTCGCCGGCAGATACCATATCGATAGCCATCGCCCAGTTGGTGCTTGAGAAACCGCCCAAAGCCACCCCGATAAAACCGGCGGCGACCATTATGGTGTTGTAATCCTTGCTTAAAATTATCAGCAGTATGCCGAAAGCCCCGATGAAAGCCGATATCATTGCAATCGGTTTACGTCCGATTTTATCCGATAACCTGCCAGCCGGATAAACCACGATCAGCATGCCGGCTACCGCCAGAATCAGGAATTTGGCGGCGGCGGAAGCCGGGTCGGGCACGCCGATGTACATCAGGAAGTACAATGCGAATTGCTGGATGATGCCCAGTCCGGCAAAGAAAAACAGCCGTGAAGCCAAAAACCACAGGAAACGGCGGTTCATCCTGATATCGATTTTAAAGGTGCTATTGATAACCTCTTTTATCGAAAAGCGGGTTTCCCCGCTGCCGGCATTTTCCTTTACGGTAAAGGCGGTTACCAGCATGCAAATAAGCAAGACCACTCCCGGGATTAATAGAGACAACCACAGCCACTGGTCGCCGACACCAGCGGCATAATTATCCATGAACTTGCCGATGATATAGATAAGAATGACCCCGCCCAGCATCTCCACGAAGCTCTTTATACCGGAAGCCCGACCCTTTTTACCCTCGGGAACGAGGTCGGGAATAAAACCCTGGTGCGCCCCCTGTACGGCATTGCTGGCAATTTGCATCACGCAGTAAATGGCAAATATCGCCGCATAACTCTCTGCCAGCCCGATGCCGGGCAGAAAGAGTAAAAGGCACAAGACGCCGATAATGATGAAGGGGCGGCGCTTCCCCATGCGGAAGCTCGACCGGTCGCTGATAGCCCCGAAAACAGGCTGCAGAAGCATGGCAATAATAAGGCCGACAAAGGTCATCAGGCCGAGATAGGTGTTCTTTTCAGATTCCGCGGCAAAATCGAGGATTCTGATGGGGAGGATGAGGGTATGCATCGATTGCCATAAACCTGTCGTTGCAAAGACCAGTATGGTGATTTTTAAATAATCCCACCTGCCGAACGGACGGCTTTTCAGACATGTCTTTTCAGTTTGGTTTGTCATATTGCAGGCTAAAGCATAGCAGAAGAAAGGCGGGGAGGCAATTGTATATGGAAAGGGTAGAAGGTTAGTATGTCACTTCCGAAGTTTAAGCAAACGAACAAAGATGTTAATTATCAACGTTATTAAAACAACCAGTAATCCGATTTTTAATACTCTTACTACCCAAAAGTAACCGCCTAAAGACGTATCGCCTGCCGGTGTAAACAAATGCATGAAATCACCGATACAAACCAATGCCAGAATAACAGCAACCCCAGCCGTAACCCTGTAAAGAATTAAAAGCTTTCTATCACCGGTTTTCTGCACAACATCCCTTTCATCTATTCTAAAAATACGTTCGGAGTTTACTTCCGGCATCTGCTGTAAAAGGCTTACCGTCTGCCTGAGCGAATTGTATTCTTCACGGCATGACCGGCAGGATTCGAGATGCAGTTCCATTTGCGCCTGCTCCTCATTACAAAGTTCACCATCAAGATATGCTGTTAACTGCTCTCCTGTCTTTGAGCATTTCGTTTTATACAAACATTTCACTCTAGCTTTCATTTCCTAAATCCTGTATTTGTATTTTACAAGTATTTTCCATTTTGTAAAAGGTCTCTTAAACGATGTAATCCTCGATTCAATCTCGACTTGACTGTACCTACGGGACAGTGCATCACTCTGGATATTTCTTCGTAATTCAGATCGCTGTACACACGTAAAATAACAGCCAGGCGTTGATCGTAAGGCAACTGGAGTAATGATTTCTGGATAGTTTCCACCTTTTCACGGGTTAAGACCATGTCTTCTATATAGCGGTCTGCGGACGGCTGCAAACAATCGGTGATCGTAGTTTCCATTGTTCGCTTGCGCTTGCGTTTACGAAATTCATCCCGGCAAGCGTTTGATACAATGCTGAATACCCATGCCCGAAAGCTGCCCCCCCCTAAATTTCCGAATAGAACTCCACGCAGACAGCCATGCAGTTTGACAAACATCTTCCGCATCCGGCAGATTCCCCAGCATACGAAAGGCTATATTCAAGGCTTCTTTCTGATAGCGCTCTATGAGTGCGTTGAATGCCTCTGCATTTCCTTGCTGACTGAGCTTAATAAGCTTGCTTTCTTCTATATCATTCATTTTATACAAAGCTAAAAAATGTTTTTATGGCTTTTATTGTAACACTTTAAGGTTAAACTTTGTCACCCAATCAAAATAAACTGAGGATTCAAAAAAACGGAACTTTTTACCCCTGTATTCCGTCTTATTATATTAGACAGATAATCAGGAGAACTCATTTATGGAGATTAGCAGGCTTTAGATGGTGTCCATATGATTATTATAGTTGCGACTATTTAGTAGTTTAACTCGCAAAATTAAAGGAGTGATAAATTGAAACGATATATTACTGCATTATTAATTACCATATTAATTACCGCTAGTCTCTTTGAGACTGGCGGTTGCTCTCAACCATTAGCACTGACATCGAATCAATTGGGATGGATAAACAACAATTACCAACTCGATGCCTCTTTGCCCGATACGCCTGATACTGTACCGGTATACCGGCTGAAATACCCTGATGTTACCGAAGAGTACGCCCTGAATATTGGTGATAAGTTTGGAGTTTCCGAACCTTT
>JAAYNN010000006.1 GCA_012520835.1 Dehalococcoidales bacterium | reverse complement strand
ATGAGAAGAATTGATATATCAATTGAGGGCATTGAGAATTCGTCGAGAGGCGAAAACGAGAGGCCGATTTCTTCGATAATGCCGTCTTAAAGCATCTTTTCAATATCGCCTGGTATCGAGCTGCCGTCGCCGCAGGCGGCAAATATAATTATAACCGCGGCTGTCATCAGCGCCAGCGCAGTTAACATGATCCACTTACATTTCTTTAATATCGTCATATCCTTAACCTGTGGGTACCGGCGGCTGCATACCTATGAACGCGAAAACGTGACCGATGTCATCAAGGTCAGGAAAACCGTCAACAGGCTGGCTGAAATCGTTACCGGCAACTAGCAGAGCGAACAGTCGGCATAATTAAAAATGTCCTCGGAAATTATCAGGGTGAGAAAGTGCTATACTTCTCTCCCTGTTTTTTATCTTACCGGACTTAATACCTAGACCTCACGGTCGGGGGAAATTTATTTGTTGCTTCAACTGTACTATGCTAGAATTAAATCAGAATAACGAAGTCTGGAAAGGAATTCTTATCCATAATTTCATGGTCAATATCCCCAAACCCATCCTTGAAAAATGCATCCCCGCTTTTTAGATTCATCGTTTGTCAATAAAAAAGGAGAAATCATTTGCAGATTGTAACCGATAGCGGCACCGATGTTCCTTTGTCTCCGGATGAAATGAAAGAGTTGAAGGTTAATGTAGTGCCTCTTAACATAACGCTTGACGGAAAAACTTATCGCGACAGAGTGGATATTAAACCGGAAGAATTTTATCCGCTGTTGGAAAAAAGTAAAAGTTTACCCAGAACATCTCAGCCCTCCCCGGGGGATTTCGTAAACCTGTATCGCAACCTGGCAAAGCAGGACCCTGAAATACTTTCAATACATATGAGTTCCGGTTTGAGCGGAACACTGAATGCGGCACAGTTAGCGGCCAGAATGGTCCCCGAAGCAAGGATCACACATGTCGATACGAAAACGCTGTCGGTTGCTTCCGGCTGGCAGGTGGAAGCGGCAGCCAGGGCAGCTAAAAGAGGCTGGCCGATCGAAAGAATTTTAGATTTGTTAAAACGTATCAGCGATGCTGCGGAAGTCGTCTATACCCTGAAGGAACTGAAGTATCTCATCCACGGCGGTCGCATCAGCCATATCAAGGGATTAATTGCCTCGGTACTGAACATCAAGCCGTTTATCGGGGTTGAAAAGGAAAAGGGCACGTATATCCAGCTCGGGCAGGCGATAAGCTTTGACCGTGCAATTTCCGGGATAGTCGATTTGATTAGCAAACAGCATCAGCCCGGCAGCGCCTTAAGGGTACAGGTTATGCACACTTTTAATCCCGATAGCGCAACAGTATTGCGTGATATGATAGATAAATTATTCAAGTGTACATGGCTTCCGATGGGGAGCATCTCCGTGGCACTCGGAGCACACCCCAGTCCCAGCATGATAGGCGTAGTTTATGCTCCCGCTGCAGTATTCGGGGAGCTTTCAGGTTAATCAATTCTTTTTATACTTATTTCTACATTTTGTTGTATCATAATATGGTACAGCCGGCTGTTTGCTACACTCTTTTTCTTCGGCATAGTCCGGTACATTTCATGCGGTTTTAAGAGGTAAATCCTATGTCTAAAGAAACAAAAATCATATCAGTCGTTCTTTCGATAGTATTGGTTATGGCGGTCTGTTTTCAGGTGGGGTTCTATGTTGGGTTAGGGCAGGGACTGGCAGCGGAAACAGAAGACCCTTATCTGGCCAGTATCGAAGAAGCCTGGCAAAATATTAATACTTATTATGTAGAAAAAGACTCATTGGATCATGAATTGTTGAGCCAGTATGCCATCGAAGGTATGCTGGAATACCTCGATGACAATCATTCAGCCTACCTCAACCCTGAAGCCTTTGCCGAGGATGTGGAAGACACCGCCGGCAGTTACAGCGGCATCGGCATACTGGCATCTGCCATCGAAGAAAAATTTGTGGTGGTCAGGGTATATGAAGGTTCGCCGTCTGAAGCAGCCGGGATATGTGCCGGCGATATTATAACAGCAGTCGACGGAGTTACCACCGAGGGCATGTCGTTTAAGGAGTTGATTGCAAGGGTACGCGGAGAGGAAGGCACCACGGTGATAATTCAGGTACTGCATGAGAATGCTGCCGAGCCGGAAAATATTACAGTTGCACGTGCGGTAATCGATGTTCCGAGTGTATACTCGGAAATGATCGGAACGATTGCATATATACACATAGACCAGTTCTCGAAGGATACGGATGAAGAACTGAGCAGAATATTGAAAAATGTAAGCGATGCAGGT
>JAAYNN010000063.1 GCA_012520835.1 Dehalococcoidales bacterium | reverse complement strand
CGCTGCATCAGCCTGCCGTTTTCGGAGAGTGTCGGACTGGTGCTGGGAAAAGACATGATGATTATCAATCCGGGCGGGGTGGGGCAGCCCAGAGACGGCGACCCGCGTGCCAGCTACGCCATATATGACAGCGAAGCTAAGGTGATACGGCTGCACCGCGTTGCCTACGATATCAAGCTGACCCAGCAAAAGATGATAAAGCAGAACCTGCCGCTGCGCCTGATATCTCGCCTGGAGAAAGGATTATAACGTGAGCAACGGCAGCCGGCGCACGGATTTACTGGAAGAGACGCAGCGGTATTTACGCCGCCTCGATTTGAAAGCGCGCAAGAAGCTGGGACAGCACTTTTTAGTTGATGAAGAGGCGCTGGCGGCAGTAGCTGAAGCTGCCGAACTGGAACCGGATGATGTCGTCATCGAGGTGGGGCCGGGGCTGGGTGTCCTGACCGACCGGCTGGTAAAACAGGCCGGCGCTGTCATCGCCGTCGAGCTGGACGACCGGCTGGCGGAAATTTTAAAAAAGAAGATGGCGTCAGTTAAAAACTTTACTGTTCTTAACCGCGACATTTTAAAAATCGCGCCGCAGGAAATACTTTCGCAGGCGATAGCCGCAGATGCACTGAAAGATAAAACCCTATCATATAAAGTAGTGGCAAACCTGCCCTACTACATCACCTCGGCTGTACTGCGTTATTTTTTAGAAGCTGTTCCGCAGCCGTCGCTTATGGTGGTAATGGTGCAAAAAGAGGTAGCGGAAGCGATTGCCGCCAGACAGGGGAAAATGAGCCTGCTCAGCACCAGCGTGCAGTTCTACGGCCTTCCCGAAATAGTGCTGATTGTTCCCTCGGACAGTTTCTATCCGCCGCCCGAAGTGGATTCGGCGGTATTGAAGATCATGATTTACGATAAGCCGGCGCTGGATATCGACGATATTGACGGCTTTTTCAATCTGGTCAGAGCCGGTTTTGCCGCTTCGCGCAAGCAATTGCCGAATTCGCTGGCGCAGGGGCTGAAATGCAGCAAGGAAGAAGCTCTTTCACTGCTGGCAGAAGCACAAATAGATCCGAAGCGCCGGGCGGAAACGCTCTCGCTCGAAGAATGGGGAAGATTATGGAAGATTTACGGGAGTTCAAGCCATGCTGACGGTTCCGGCGCCCGCCAAGATTAATTTGACGCTCGAGGTGCTTAAAAAGCGCGATGACGGCTACCATGAAATCGCCAGCGTCATACAGGCTATCGACCTGTGCGATATGCTGTCTTTTGAAGCGGGCAGCGGCGTTGAGATCGTTTGCGATGACCCGGCATGGCAGGCAAAGGAGAGCCTCATCCCGAAGGCAGCCAGCCTGCTGCGAGAACACTGCGCTGCTGCCAAAGGAGTTAAGATTACTTTATCGAAAAGAATTCCGCTGCTTTCCGGGCTGGCGGGGGATTCCAGCTGCGCCGCCGCCACGCTAAAAGGCTTGAACAGCCTCTGGGAATTGAGTTATACCCGCGGACAATTGGCAGAGTTTGCCGCCGGGCTCGGCTCGGATATCGCTTTCTTTTTATCGGGAGGCACGGCGCTGCTTCAGGGCAGAGGGGAAATCGTCAGCCCGCTGCCGACGTTGCCCGAAATGTGGCTGGTTTTGCTGATGCCGCAGGTTGAGCGGACTATCGGCAAAACAGGGAAGCTCTATTCCAGCCTGCAGGCGCGTTTTTTCACTGAGGGAGAAAAAACGGAGGACCTGATAAAAAAGCTGACATGCGGCCAAAATATCGGGCATGAATCGCTTTTCAACGTATTCGAGAAAGTGGCGTATCATGTCTATGATGGATTGGATAAGTGTCGCTCTGACTTTATATCTGCCGGCGCCGCAGGCGTCCACCTGGCCGGTTCCGGCCCGACGCTTTATACGCTAACCGCAGATAAAAGCGAGGCGCACCGGATTCGTGGCCGGTTGACGGCAATGGGTTATCATGCTGAAGCTGTAAAAACGCTCGGCAGCAATGATGTATTAAAGGCTGGCGCGGCGGTGTAAGATGATACTGCAATCGATTCTGGCTATAGTAATCGCATATCTTTCAGGCGCCATTCCCTTTGCCTATATCGCGGGGCGGCTCAAAAAGGGCATCGATATCCGCCAGGCAGGCGGGGGCAATGTGGGCGCCACCAATACCCTGCGCGAGGTCGGCACGGGAGCGGGGCTTCTGGTGCTGGCAGCCGATATCTTAAAAGGCGCGCTGGCAATCCTTACCGCTCAATGGCTGGGAGTTTCCGTCATAATTGTGTTCATAGCCGGGCTGGCGGCGGTCGTCGGCCATAACTGGTCTGTATTTATCAAATTCAGCGGCGGCAAGGGCGGGGCAACCGTCATCGGCATCTTTCTGGCACTGGCGCCTGTTTCCGCTGCCATTGCCTTCGGCATTATGATACTGGTAGCTTTTCTTACCAGCAACCTCAGGCTTTCCATGGCAGCCGGCTTCATTGCTTTGCCTTTTATCATGTGGGGTTTCGGTGAGCCGGGCAATATCATCGCCTATTCGGCCGCTTTGCCGCTGCTGACCGGCCTGCGCATGCTGCCATCCATCATCAGGGGGGCTAAAGACCCGCAGGCGCGCAAGAATTTTATCGTGGACAGAGATTATACCCCCTGGCAGAAAAAGAAGCAGAAATAGATTCCCTTCGCTTATAACCTGTTGACAGAGACGCATTTTGTACATTATAGTGTATTATATAAAGTACACTTTTATGTATTTATACCATCTGGAGAGAATTATGGCAATCACATTTTTATCGGATGATTTTATTAATTCCAAAGAACTGAGAAACAACCAGAAGCACTGGCTCGACAAAGCCTATCAATCCCCTGTTTCGATAAGGAGCGGGGACAAGAAGCTTGTTTTACTAAACAGGGAGAAGGCCAGAGATGTCTTTTTAACCAATTATTACGCACAGATGATTGTTGAATTCTGCCAGGAACGCAGTGTAGCTCTTAAAGAAAGCAGGGTATTTCCATGGTTAAAGTACCTGACGGAAGAAAATAGCCAGCAATTTCACAGGCAACTGCTGGCCTGTTTTAACGAGGCAATAAAGACCGGCGACTGGCTTGCAATCGATGAATTGCTGGATGATTGGAAAGCCACAGCAGAAGTAGCTGCCAGCCCGGCATTATCCAGGGAATTAACGGCAAAGGAAAAACCCTCCGAATATGTCGGACTCTGAATTAAAATATCAAGTTGTCTTTGTAAATAAAAAAGTAAAAAGCGGCTGGGAAATGCTTGCGCAGAAGTTTCCTGAAAGAATGGAGACCTGCCGCTTTTTTGGGAAAATAATCCCGAGGATAGGCGCAAGGCCATCGGTATTTTAAAAAAATTGCATCCTCCCTATGAAGGAATCCTGCAATACGATATTACAAAAGATAATTACCGCATCTGGTATCGCGTAGACAGGCAGCAAAGGCTGGTTATAATCAAATATGCCGGCTCACACCCGGATTGAAGCGTTTTTACTTACTTCCCTCAGCCTGCATCTTTCTGACAATGGCGATTTCGTCTTCCCTGCTGGAGGCTTTCCCGTTCAAGCGCGCATCGAGAATGGCGCCCAGCATCTTTTTTAAGAGCGGTCCCTGCGTAACACCCATCTCTAAAAGGTCGCTGCCGGTGATTATCGCTTTCACGCCGTGCAGTTTTTCCATGTATAAACAGAGTGCCGCCCGGCTTTCTTCCGTCTCTGTGGCGATGATATTGGCCAGCACCGCCTGCAGCGAATAGCCGAAAAGCAGGTGGTAGATTTCACCCGGCTTGATTTCCGGCGCCGCCAGCAGGGAAAGCCGGTCTTTGACGGCTGAACAATCCCTTAGAGGCTGCGCTATCAGTTTGGGCAGCCGCAGGCGGGATATCATGGCTTCTTTCGTTTCGATATCAAGATCATAGGTCAACAGCAGCCAGTACAGCAGGGTGGAGGGGGAATCGGGGCAACATCTTTCGCGCGCCTGCGAAAAGCGTTCTTCCGTGTGCATATCGAATTTTACGCCGGGATGGAACCGGTTCAACACCCCCAGCCGGTCGGCTCTTTTAAACACCTTTTCGGGGTACTGCTCTTTAAATATGCAATCGATTTCATAGCAGATGCGCTCGCCGCTGATGGCATCCAGCATCGGGATATCGCGCTGCAAGAGCTGCAGGGTATGCGGCTCCAGCTCGAAACCGAAGCGCTGCTCATAGCGCAACCCCCTCCAGATGCGCGTAGAATCGTCAATGAAGCTCGCATCATGCAGGATGCGTATCTTTTTATCTGCCAGGTCTCTTTTGCCGTTACAGGGGTCGTAGAGCATGCCATAACTTTTTCCGCTCAAGCCGATAGCCATGGCGTTTATGGTAAAATCGCGCCGTTTTAAATCCGCTTCCAGCGTCGATGGAGTTATCTCGGGCAAAGCACCCGGAGAGGCATAGGTTTCCGAGCGCGCCGTGACGAAATCGATATTCCAGTCATGCCACCTGATTTTAGCCGTGTTGAATTGCTTATGGATTGTGATGCGGTCGGAGGCACTTCCCATCAAATAGCGCGCCAGAGCTACCGCATCGCCCTCGACGGTCAGGTCGATATCGTAATTATCGAGGCCCAAAAGCAAATCGCGCACTACTCCGCCCACGATGTATGCTTTTTCCCGGCGGTCAGCGGCTTTTCTACCGGCCAGTTGCAAAAAATCCACCAACTGCGGCGGCAATTTCTGCCCCAGCTTCTCTGCCAGATTTATTTCTGCGTTCATGATTTTGCATTATAGCACAGGTTGCCTGAAATATGTTTATATGGCGTAAACGGGTATTTTTTGCGATTCGGGGAAACTGGTTGTCATGCTGGGTTTGTGGTAGCCTAACTAATTGTCATGCTGAATTCGTAAAGGACGAATGAAGCATCTGGGGCGGGGTTATTAACGTGTTACCGCCTGTTTGCCGAGGATGCCTTTGTGCTGCTTCTCCCCACCCCCCAGATCCTTCAGTCACCCCCCGTGACTTCAGGATGACAGT
>JAAYNN010000062.1 GCA_012520835.1 Dehalococcoidales bacterium | reverse complement strand
CCATTAAGGAATCCGAGAGCCGTTTGCAGAGCGTCTTATCGTCAATCGATGACTGGGTTTATGTTTTTGATAGAGAAGGAAAATTCGTTTCATGTCATCCCGAGCCGGCAAAACATATTTACGAACCTAAGGGTGATTTCATCGGTAAAAAACATTCGGAAGTGATGCCGGCACGCGTTGATAAATTATTTTCGGCAGCTTTTGAACAAAACATGAAAGGCATTGTCGCCGATTATGAATTTTCGAGGGATGCAAACGGGAAAAAGAAATGGATAAATGTTAAGTTATCCCCGATGTTTATCGACGACGAATTCAACGGTTCAGTTGCTGTGATTAGAGATATTACACAACGTAAACAGGTTGAACAAAAACTCAGGGAATCACAAAAACAATTGCGCGCCCTATCTGTACATCTGCAGTATATCCGTGAAGAAGAAAGAAAAGATATTGCCCATAGAATCCACGAGGAACTCGGGCAATTATTAACAGCAGTCAAGATTGATTTATCATGGCTGCAAAAACAAGTTCTGCACCATAATGAAATCCCTGATAAAAAGATGGCAGAAATTCTCAAACTGGTCGATATGTCGATTCAAATCGTTAAGAGTGTTTCTGCCGAATTAAGGCCCGGGCTGTTATATGAATTAGGGCTTTTAGCGGCGATAGAATGGCAAACTGAGGAATTTTATAAGCTTACCGGAATAAAGTGTAGTGTTACCTCCATCCCCGCTAAATTTGCAATTGAACAGGAACTGGCGATCACATTGTTCAGTGTGTTCCAGGAGCTTTTAACAAACGTTTTCAAGCATGCCGAAGCTACAAAAGTCGATATCAGCCTGAAAAAACAGGGTAAGAAAGTAACACTGATTGTCAATGACAACGGTAAAGGCATAACAGAAGAGAAAATCAACGAACCACATTCTCTTGGATTAGTAGGTGTGAGGGAAAGAGTGCAATACTGGGGAGGAACTGTAACCATAATCGGTATCCCTGCTGAAGGAACACATGTTACAGTATGCATTCCATTAAATAAGAAGGGGGTGTTAAGAAGTTATGAAAGTCCTGATAACTGATGACCATCCAATTGTAAGACAGGGACTAAAACAACTGCTGCGGGAAACTTTTGACTCGATTATTGTTGATGAAGCTGCTAACGGAGCGGAGGCTCTGGATAAAATAAATAATGAGCAATACGATATCGTATTGCTCGACATCGCCATGCCCGGCATGAACGGACTTGAGGTTCTGAAGGAAATACGAAAATTCAATAAAACATTGCCTGTACTGATAATCAGCATCTATCCGGAGGACCAATACGCCATGCGCTGCTTAAAAGCAGGTGCATCCGGTTATTTAACCAAGGATACGGCTTCGGATGAATTGACTCTGGCTGTCGAAAGAATTCTTTCAGGGAAAAAGTATGTCAGCCCCACACTGGCGGATAAACTGGCCAGTCATTTGAATAAAGGGGCTCCCAAATTGCCACATGAATTATTATCTGACCGTGAAGACCAGGTGATGCGTTATATTGCATCCGGCAAGACAGCGACTGAAATAGCCGCCGAGCTGAATTTAAGCGTGAAAACCATTAATACCTATCGTAATAGAATACTAAAGAAGATGCAGTTAAAGAATAGCGCTGAATTGATTCGTTATGCAGTGCAGAATCAGTTGCTGAATTAGCCGGAAATAAAAAATGAGCACCTTAAAAGTGAGCCGCACAGGAATCGAACCTGTAACCTACTGATTAAGAGTCAGTTGCTCTGCCAATTGAGCTAGCGGCCCATGTGAATTGATTTATTAATCGTAGCTATTTTATCAGTAATCGATAGTTATTATCAAATCGATTATTGCTTGTTGATTATGCAAATGTTCATATTATAGAATAGACAGGGGTGCACATCTATGAGCGATTATATAAACAAATCTGAAGAAAACAATGATACTACTTCTGAAGACCTGAAGAAAATAGAAAATGATGTTGAACGCTTAAAACAACAGGCAAACGAGGCTTCCCGGGCAGAAAGGTCAGCCATACTTTCGGCCGATGATGCCATAAAAATGGCGATGGATATCATCGAACAGGCTAAAGAAATCAGCCGGACCAGTAAGAAAGCAGCTGAAGCAGCCGTAAAAGCGTCCAAGGATGCAATTCAAAGAGCGTCCAGAATAACCAAAGAGGCAGAAAGCAACGCACGTGAATATAAACAGGCATTTGAAAAAGCAATAGCCGAGGCGGAGGAAAAAGCGAAGTGGGCAAAAGATACCGCGGAAGAAGCTGTAACCTCATCGCGTGAAATAGTCGCTGAATCCGATAAAACGGTAAAAGAATCCAGGGATGCTGTCAAGGAAGCAATCAAGGAAGCTAACCGGGCATTAAAAAAGAATGAAAAAACGGTCAAATCAACTGAGGAAATGTCAGCTGCCGCCATTAAAGTGGCGCAGGAAGCAATGGTTGCCGCGGAACAAACAGAAAATAATGTAAAACACAATGCAGATGAAGCTATGCGTTTGTCTAACGAAGCTGTAAAAAAGTCTGCAGAGGTTGAAAAAGCCAGTAAAATAATAGACCAGGAAGCCATGAAGGCATCTCAGGAAGCTGTAGAAAAAGCGGAAAATGCCCAAAAAAAGGCCGAGGAAACCAACAGGGCTTATCAACAGGCTTTCCAGGAAGCGATAAGAGCTGCCGAGGAATCTAATAACTGGGCCAGGACAACGGCTGAAACTGCACTGGCAAATTCGCAGGAATCAATAGCAAAAGCGGATGAGACCGGAAAAAGGGCCATGCAATTATCGGAAGAGGCCCTGGAAATATCTAAAACCGCAATAGATAGGGTTAACGAGGTCGCGCAACAGTCTGAGTATACAGCGAAAGAAATCAAAACAAAGACGGATGAAGCGTTGCTCAGCGCAGAACAATCCGCTAAAAATGTAACTGAAACTGCCGATATCTCAATTGATGAGTCAAAGAAATCCGTTGACATGATAACAATTATAAGCGAATCGGCCAAATCTAAGATTGAAGAATGGATTAACCATTCTAAGGAAGCGATTAAAAAAGCTGAAGAAACTGCGCTTTCTGCGCAAAAAATAGCTGAAAAAACACAGCTTGAAGCTCAGGAAGCGATTGTAAAAGCTGAAGAATTAAGCAGGTTATCGAAAGAGGCCGCCAACGAAGCCGTTAAAGCTTCTAAAGAAGCCGCTGAAGCTTCTAAAAAAGCTGCCAGTGAAGCCGGTGAATGGTGGGTCAAGGTGTTTACCGAGTTATTGAGCGATACTGGCGAAACAAGTGAATATGCCAAACAGGTTGTAAAACAAACATCCGATTTTATGCAGAAATCTCCCCAGGAAATAGTCATAGAATCCGCTTTGAGTAAAAGAAAATCGCTGGAGTCAAGTACTTTAGAGGAGACAGATTCAACCGGTGAAGAGGATGAAAAAGTTGTTGACGAGAAAACCTCTATCAGCGAAGTGCCTGAACCTAAAGCACCCGGCAAAGAATTCAAAGAAAAAACCAGGGATCGCATGGATTCCCTGACCAAAATGCTGCTTGCTGATACCGAAGAGGATTATTAATTTCTCACCATATTTTCGCCGGTGGGTTGAATTGCTCAAGATACAATTAATGCCTTATCGAAAAGATAAGGCATTAAATTTACAAAATTAAACGATTTTATTTTAGAACAGGGATGGGATGTCTTTGAAGGATTCCTCGATTCCCCTGTGGTCCCAGTCGATGCCGCCCTGTCTTTTCTTCGAGGCGGCGATGTATTCGATTGTTCTGGCAAAGTAATCGACCACCTTCTTGGAATTGACCAGTTCGGAAAGAATAACAGTGATGTCTATCATTCCTTTTCCACGGGGGTAATCCCCGCTCCTGATGATTGCTTCGGTTGCCATGCCTTTCAGGGCGCCCGATAACTCTTTTATGAGATCCATACTCATAGCCTCATGAGGCCCTGTTGCCAGATATAATGCCCTTCTGGCGTTATTCGGATTGCATTTTAAAGAAAGCTCTCCGAGTGCTTCAGTCATGGCTTTTGTGCCCTGTTCGGTCTGGGCATCCTTATCCCTGAAATCGCTGCTTTTACCGAAACCTGCTTTCCTGGATATTTCTTCCTTGCCATATCCGATGACAGTCCATCCGGATAAAGTCTGTATGATATCTCCGGCATCGAGAACTTTTGAGCCGATATACCTGGGAACGGTTTCCTCACCGGCGCACAGCAGGTTATAAAAAGGCCTGACCGCCATGTAGTTTATTTTCGAGAGGTTGTTTTGCAAGGAAGCATTCTTCCTGACAAATCGCTGGTTATCTACTAAAAATATGGCATCAGCTACCAGATAGATCGATTTAAGACATGTCCCGACATTGTAGATAGATCTGCCTTCCGTCAGTTCCTCGTATTGAAATGGTAAAACTACCATATTATAGACAGGTTTATCGTATCTTTCCTTGATTAAATGTGTCAATACAGATATAGCACCTGAACCGGTACCGCCCGCTGCCGAGGCTGCAAGTAAAAAGGCATCGGTTTCCGCCAATTTTTCAGTAGCCCTGATGCTTTCAATTACTTTATCACCGTCTTCGCTGGCTATTTCAGCTCCAACCTCATTTAATTTGCCTACACCATGGCCGCCAGTTTTATTGGCTCCGATCAGTATCCTATGGCGATAATCGGATTTAATATTAACCAGACCACTCAGGTCTGCAACATCGGTATTAACGGCAAGAATATTGGTCAGTATATCTACACCACGCTGTGAACGGGCAACCTTACCAAGGCGGGCAAATTCATCTGCTATTCTGCCTCCACACTGTCCGCATCCAATAACGAGTAACTTCATTACATCCCTCCTGAAAATTCGGGAATAACATTCAATTTAAGTCTTATATATTTTAATATAGTTTATCATAAAAGAGTCTACTAACCAACAAATCAGCACTTTAATATACATGATTAACCTCTAAGTTAATACAGGTCTGCAAGGCTTTGTAAATCATTAATATTTTTAATGGCACCGGTTATTTTAATATAATCGGCTATATTGGCGCTCTTTCCTCTTAAATTTCGCAACATTTCCCCTATCGGATTTACCGAGGACGGACTGCTGGCATAAGTCCCGTAAAAAGCGAAATAAGCCTGGTTCAGCCGCCTGACATAGTAGCCATGCGACAGGATATACAACCGTTTCTCTTCCATAAAGGCTTCAGCCAGTTCAATCTCTCCATTAGCAAGATAGTTATCGACTGTTATGCGAATATTTCTCATCTCTTCATAAAAATCGAAACTGTTGCTAGTCAAATATTCACAGGCAATGTTTTTATAATATGAGGCATAGTATTTGTTATATACCATCGCAGCAATTTCATCGCTGACAATTCCGGCTATTGTTTCATTGATAGTAGCAATATCGTTGTCTTTATAGATTTCAAGCAGGTTAAGGGCATATAAAAACCCTGACGGTTTAAAGAAAAAGTATTGATGAAACCACTCCTCAACGGCAGTACTGATGACGTATTCCAATCCGGCATTATTGTTAACGAAGGCCGGAAAAGTTGCCATTCCCCCGAGTTCTAATACGATAGACGAATATCCGAGATTATCTATTTCCGTTTCTATGTAATGGATTTCATCGAGCGATAGATCCTGTATCAGGATTATTTCCTTCATTCTATGAATGCTGTCTCTTGGGGATATTATCAGCAGGTGAGGTGGTGATTCAAGCGAAAAATTAACCGGAGGGAAAGATATATTTCTACCGATTATATCGTTATACCAGTACAAATCGAGGTGATTTAATGCATATCTGATTTGCAGTTCAAGGATGCCTTCGACTTCGTTTTTAAGATAGTTGCTTTGCTGCTTTAAGTCTTCAAGCTGGCTTTGCAAAGCAGCAAGTTCTTGCTTATCAATAGTATCCCAATAGTAGGATATCTGTAATTCCAGTTTCGAGATATCTTCGAGCAGTTTAAAATAGTTGACGACGACAGGTGAATCCCGAGTCGTGTATTTCCTGCTGTTGAATAAAACCCTTTCCAGTTCATAAGTTAGAGTTTTCATTTCCCATTCGACTATACTGAAGCGATAGGGATTGACTATTTTATTTAACGTGCGATTAAAATCATCCGGTTGCTGACAGGCTCCGGATAGCAGGCTCATTATAAGTATCAATGCCGTAACAATTGCTTTACGTTTCATTATAAAATAAATAGCCTCATTGGAAACAAATCGTGAAGTACTATATAATTAGTGAATCTTATTTGAATATTATAACATCATTCATTATATATCTTGCACCGCATTTATTATTCCGGTACTAATTTATGAAAAATTATTACGAAATTCTCGGGATTCCAGAAACCGCAGACCAGCAGCAAATAAAGAGCGCATTCAGAAAACTGGCTTTTCAATATCATCCCGATAAAAACCCCGGCAATGAAAAAGCAGCAGAAGCCAAATTCAAGGAAATTAATGAAGCTTTTGCCGTACTGGGTGATGAGGAAAAGAGGAAACAATATGATCTGGCAAGAAAAGGCGCATTTGCCGGCAGCGGATTTGAAGGATTTAATTTTTCGCAGCAGGATATTTTTAACGGTATATTCACCAATCAGGCTTTTTATGAAGAATTGAACCGCATATTCAACCAGGCCGGTTTAAGATTCGACCGTGATTTCTTCGGGCAAACATTTTCCAATGGAAATACGTTTTTCAGGTTTTATTCCAATGTAGGCAGTCCGAATACATCTTACAATTTCAATAGCGCTTCGTCTAAAACCAGTTCTTATAAGCCCGGCTTGATGGAACGAATTGCCAGCAGGATATTCAGCGGGATTACACGATTTATATTGAAAAAAATCTTCGGTATCGAATATAAGCCGGATCTTAATATTCAAACAAAACTGGAAATAACCGCACAGGAATCCCTGACGGGAGTTGAAAAGGAAATTACCTATCAAAGAGGTCCCCGTAAAAAGAAACTGCTGGTAATAATTCCTGCCGGGATCAGTTCAAGTACGAAAATCCGCTTAAAAGGCATGGGTCTGGTACAAAATAAGGAAAAAGGCGACCTCATCATACAAATAAAAATACGGCAAGAACCACCTCTTCACTCCGGGTAGATATATTTAAACATTCATTGTCAGATAAATTTGTATATCCCTGTCATTAAAAGATAATTGCTTAAATTTACCATTATAGGGTAAAATACGCTATTGCCCCTGTAGCTCAGCTGGATAGAGCACCAGCCTCCGGAGCTGGGAGCGAGAGTTCAAGTCTCTCCAGGGGCGGGTATATTTTAAAAAAGGGGTTTATAGTATGGAATTAAAAGAACCTATCGCAATCAGGATCCATGGGCGTGGCGGCCAGGGAGCCGTCACACTGGCTGAAGTTGTAGCACAGGCTGCTATCAGCGAAGGAAAATATGCACAGGCATTCCCCAGTTTCGGACCCGAAAGAAGAGGTGCACCGGTACAAGCTTACATCAGAATAGATGATGACAAGCCGATTAGAAATCGTGCCGGCGTGGTATTCCCCGATATTGTTGTTGTACTCGACCCCGGCTTATTAAATATTGTTAATGTAACTGCCGGCCTCAAGGAAGATGGCATGCTGGTAATCAATACCCGGCAGACGCCGGATAAAATCGAAATTAAACTGGGAGAAAAACAAAATCTGGCTGCAATCGACGCTACCAGCATCGCCCGCGAAACACTGGGCGTACCTATTGTAAATACCACCATGATAGGTGCACTGGTTAAAGCCAGAAATGTCGTTAAAATTGAGTCGCTGCTTGAACCTTTGAATAAAAGGTTTGGTCGATTGGCAGAGAAAAATATCAGTGCCATGAAAAAGGCCTATGAAAATACCCTGGTTAAGGAGAAAAAAGCAATTGGGTAAATCAGAAAATGAGCTGACATGGAAAGAACTTGAGGTTGGCGGTATTGTCACCGAACCCGGGAATGCCAGCCAGTATAAAACCGGTGACTGGCGTTCACAGAGACCGACGTACGATTTCAACAAATGTATCAAGTGCGGCATGTGCCAGATATTCTGCCCTGAAGGTTGCATCAATCAAAACGAAGAGGGTTATTTTGTAGCAGACCTCTTTTACTGCAAGGGATGCGGAATATGCGCTCACGAGTGCCCTACATTTGTAATAACCATGAAGGAGGAGGAATAATGTCAAAAAGGGTTGGTATTGAAGTATCTATAGCCCTAGCTGATGTCGTCGGCATGGCTAACACTGACGTTGTTGCAGCTTATCCCATCACTCCTCAAACTCATATTGTAGAACGACTAGCAGAACTGGTTGCCGATGGTGAACTGGATGCCGAATATATTCCAGTTGAATCGGAACATTCTGCTATGAGCGCGTGTATGGGTTCTGCTGCTGCCGGAGCCAGGACATTCACTGCCACTGCCGGCCAGGGGCTTGAGCTGATGCATGAGTGTTTATATGTTGCCAGTGCTATGAGGCTGCCTATAGTAATGGCAGTTACCAACAGAGCCTTATCTGCCCCCATAAGTGTTTGGGGCGACCACTCTGATGTCATGGCTTGCCGGGATACCGGCTGGATCCAGATATTTACTGAAAACGGTCAGGAAGTTGTTGATATTGCTTTATGTGCTTTTCGCATTGCCGAAGACAAAAATGTATTGTTGCCTGCTATGGTACATCTTGACGGATTCCACCTATCTCATGTTATCGAACCGATAATTATGCCGGAACAAAACCAGGTTGATGACTTCCTTCCTCCCAATAAATACCCCTTCCTTTTAGACCCGGCACGTCCGGTGGCAATGGGTGATTTTGCGCCCCCTGCCATCTATACCGAAATGAAATGGGCGCAGGAAGTAAATCTGCAAAAATCAAAAGAAACCATATTAAAAACGTGGAAAGAATTCGCTGACATCTTTGGCAGAGAATACAAACCGGTTGAAAGCTATCGTTGTGAAGATGCAAAAGTACTTTTAATGACAATGGGTAGTTATAGCGAAACGGCCATGACCACTATTGATAAAATGAGAGAAAAGGGCGATTGCGAAAATGTAGGTTTACTGAGGCTTCGCCTGTGGCGTCCCTTCCCGACGGATGAATTAAGAGAGGCAGTTAAAAATGCCGATGTATTGATTATCCTGGACAGGGCTTTATCGTTTGGAGCAGCCGGCGGTCCTGTGGGCATGGAAATTAAGTCTGCTTTATATAATGTTACCAATAAACCTAAGATTGTTAATTATGTCGGTGGCTTAGGTGGTCGAGACATTACGGTTGCCGAATTCGAGGAGATAATTAAGAAAGGTATCGATATTGCCAGAAACGGCAGCGAAAATGAATTTGAAATATTCGGGGTGAGGGAATAATGGAAAATTATACAGTATATGTCCCCAAGATAATTACCAAGAAAGAGAACTTTGCACCGGGTCACCGTGCATGTATCGGATGCGGTGAGGCACTGGCTGTCAGACTGGCTTTCAAAGCCATCGGACAAAACGCTATTGTGGTTAATGCTACCGGTTGTGTTGAGATATTTACATCGCAACTGCCCTATACGTCATGGCGTCTTCCCTGGATTCATACGCTGTTTGAAAACACAGCAGCGGTAGCTTCAGGAATCGAATCAGCCCGTAAAGCAATGACACGCAAGGGTATAATTCCTGATACGAATACCAAGATTGTGGCTATCGGCGGCGACGGCGGTACCATCGATATCGGGCTACAGGCTTTATCCGGAGCTATGGAGAGAGGACACGATTTCCTTTATATCTGCTTCGACAACGAAGCCTATATGAATACCGGTATTCAGAGGTCTTCCGCTACACCTTTTGGCGCTTCAACAACTACCTCCCCTGCCGGCAAGGCCAGTATCGGCCAGTTTGCCTGGAAAAAGGACATGCCGGCGATTGCGGCGGCTCATAATATTCCATATGTCGCAACAGCCAATCCCAGCTATCCGTTCGACCTGATGGAAAAGGTTAAAAAGGGACTGGCAGCGAAAGGCCCGGCATATATACAGGTGTTATCAGCCTGTCCCACCGGTTGGGGCTGTGCCGCTGAACTCTCGATTAAAATCGGGAGATTAGCTGCCAAAACCGGCATCTTCCCGTTATATGAAGTTGAAAATGGGAAATACCGGATTACAGTGGATTTCCCCAAATTGCTGCCTATTACCGAGTATACAGGCTTACAGAAGAGATTCCGACATTTAAATCCTGAAATACTGGAACAGATTCAACAGAAGGTCACCGAAAAATATGAAGAGCTCAAAGAAAAAGCTGATTTGAGTGGCTGTTGCTGTCAGGCAGAGACGGAGGAATAAAGTGATAGAAATGTTAAATAATACTAAAGACAGATGCACTCTTTGTAAAAAATGTGTTGGCGTATGCCGTAAAACAGTCGGCCGTGAAGCAATAAGCTATGTTGAATCAGGCAACGGGAATGCTTCGATCGTGTTCGATTTCGACAAATGTATTGTATGCGGTTCATGTGCATATATTTGCGGCGATAATGCCATAATAATTGAGGATGCCGGAGATACCAGGATAATGATAACACCGAGCGGCAGGAAAGAATTTAAATTAAAGAAGTGCGCAAAATGCGGCTACTACTGGGCTCCGGAACAGCAGATAAAATTCATGGCAGAAAAGGCTAATTTGCCGTTAAGCTCATTTGATTTATGTCCGGATTGCCGTTAAAAATTAACTTATTTTAATGGTTATTTTTCCGCTCCGATTTTTTACAATAAAGGGTTGGAGCGGAATTGTTTTATGTCAACAATACTTATTATAAACGTAAAAACGCTTTTCCGAATTGACCAAAGCCGGATTTGTTGTTATACTTTTTAGGCAAAAATAGCGGGGTGTGGCGCAGTTGGTAGCGCGCAGTGTTTGGGACGCTGAGGTCGGAGGTTCGAGACCTCTCACCCCGATTTTAGTACAATTATTATCCGATATTCCAATCTTAAATTATCAATGACTGATTATTGGATACTCTGGCTGAAAAAAAGAAGCTGCTGATTTGTCATGGGCGTCAGCAGCTTTTTATTTAATATTGTTGCGTAATATTTTTGATTATTTAAATTAACCGGGATTTATCCGAATCTTTCCAGAAATTCCTGAAAATGGGCACGCAGCACTTTATATTCATCGATAATTTTCTGACCCTCGGCAGTAAGAATGGCCTTTCCGCCACCGGCTCCCCCCAGCATTTTAATTACAAGGGGTTTAGGTGCCAATCTGTTCATTTCTTCAACTTCAAGCCAGGCGTTGCGGTATCCCATACCCATTTCACGGGCCGCTGCTGCAATAGAACCGAGTTCATCGATATGTTCTAATAGCTCAACCCTCCCCCACCCCATATATACCTCACCGTTTTTTTCTACCCATACCTTACCCTTGGCTTTATACGGGGATCCAGTTGGTGAATCGGATTTTAAATGAACTTCAATGATATCCCTGTCTTTATTGGCTTTTTTTCTCATATATTTTCTCTCTTTGGATTATTGTAACCTGCAATTGGGTTATTTTAACCTACAAAATGTGTAAATGCAAATACCTGTATAAAAATCAGACATAAATATGTTCACAATTTGCTAGCCGCGTGTTATAATTACGCTGATTAATTGAGGCTTACTGATTTGATATTATGTAAGGATAACAGGAGAAGTAAATGAAGTGCGCTTCATGCGGAAAAGATATCGACATGACCCGCTTTCCTTCGAATATTACCTTTTGTCCTTTTTGCGGCGATGAACTGCATAGCGATGATGTTGCCAGTGACATTCAGTTCTGCCCCTATTGCGGAGAAAAATTGATTATACGCGCAAGTTTTTGCCCGCATTGCGGTAAAAAGCTGTTGATTCGGAGAAAGCTTGTGGTGTCTGGTGGAGGGGAAGCCAGGGCAAGGATTCAACAGGTAGCCAAACCGGTTATTGAAAGTATAAAGGGAAACATCGGCCCTGAAAGAAAATTGAGAAAACTTTATAAACAATGGGTTGAATATT
>JAAYNN010000005.1 GCA_012520835.1 Dehalococcoidales bacterium | reverse complement strand
TCGGATTATGCGCCTTCGATAATGACATAAGAAGTTTTCTGCCGGCCAAATTCGGAGAAGAGTCCTGTATCAAGATAATCGAAAACGTTCTGGACGAGGATTATAAGGGTAAACCTGTCGAAGCGGATATTCCCAAGGTTTTCTCGTACATATTTGAAAAAGCAGAAAAACAAAATATGCTTTTCTTCATTTCGGATTTCAAAGATAAGATATTCGAAGGGGATTTTAGTGACCTGTTGAGGCCGATAACTAAAAAATTTGATTTTATCCCGATTGTCATCAGGGACCCGATCGAAAAGGACGTAGTATTAAAAGGAAGTGTTAATATTGCCGTCAGTGACAGCGAAGGGAGGAAAAGTAAGGAGATATATCTCACTCCTGAAAGGCTTAAGGAAATGCAGAAAACCAGTGCCAGACACCTTGAGCATCTTAATTGGCATTTTAAAGAGGTAGGAATCGATCATGTCATACTCGATTCGCCGTTAATAGACGATTGTTATCGTGTTCTTTCCAGCTTTTTTGAAGGTCGAAAGAGAGTAAGAATATAAAAACGCCGATATAAAAAAGGAGTTCATCATGATAAGGAAAAAATTATTATGGATTGTTGCAGGTATAGTCGCTGTAGCTGTGATAGTTCTGATGCTGGTCCTGCCGGATACGAACAGTGTCGGGTCTATACCAACGAGAGCGGAGCCGCTGCCCGATGGCAAAAATATTCTGGCCAGCGCTTGGCCTGAAAAACAGGGCGTTCAAAAGGGCGATGCTTTTTATTATGTAGTCGAGGTTGTCTACGATATCAATTTTGCATCCGGCATAGATAAAGTCAGCCTCGATGAAAATGTAAACCTGAATCCATTCGAGGTAAAAAGCATAAGCGAAAGAAGCTTCAAACTGGATTCACAAACCAGGGTTTACCAGAGATTGTTCCTGGTTCAAATGGTCAGCGGGAATGTTGAACGCATGTATGATTTCCCCTCGATAGTTGTTAAATATAAATTAAAAGAATCAAACGGATTTGCAGAAACGCCGGCCATACCTGAATCGGTCTATGTCGCACCCAGATTGCCTTCGAGCGGTGCACTCATCATATCCGGTTTGAACGATGGAACCTATTCGCTACAGCCGGTAGAAGGCAATATTCAGAAAGTGGGAGTCAATATTATATCCCTGGTTTTATGGATTGTCGGTGGCCTGTTGCTAGTATTTATGGTACTGGCTCTGGTCTATCATGTCATTCCGCAGTGGAAGGAAAATGAAAAAAGACAAAGAAGCAAACAGATGAGTGCTGATTTGAAGGAATCATATAGTTCGCTTCTTAAAAATAGGGAAGACGGTGTCAAACCGGCCAGCATTATGCACCAAATCGATCATATCCACAGGCTGATTCTTTTACCCGAAGACAGTGTTGACCTGCTGCAGGAACCCAATCTTGAAGAAGTACCCTGTGAAATAAAACCGGTGGTTATCTCTCTATTTCAGAAATGTGATAGCGCCTATGAAAACGGCGACATAAAACAACAGGATGTCGAAGAAGCGGTAAAGCAACTAGAGGTAGTATTGAAGCATTTCTATGCAGAGGATATGGAGGAATGGAAGGTTTAACCGAGTTTATTAAAGCCTGCACATTTTCGACGCCGGTTTACTTCTGGATAGCCGCTGCGGCTATGCTGGTGCTCATTTTTGTCCCCTGGATTAAAAGGAAGAAAGGGCTGGCATTAGATCTGCGGTATTGGAAAGACAAAGTTTTTCTTAACAGTAAAAGATACTGGATAATGTCGATACCGGTAGTCATTATTACAATACTGATGGCAGGCGTGCTTTCGGGGCCTCGGGTTACGACAAAAAATATAACCAATATATACGGTTATCCGGTTATGCTGGTGGTAGATATATCCGGGAGTATGGGGTTGGGAACATCACCCGATACCCCCTTCGGTCATAGCTATCAGATATTTAAAAGTTTAATTTCTCTAAGAGGCGATATCAATTTCGGTCTGTTGATGTTTTCGACTGATAAATATATTGCCAGGTATTTTATAAATAAGGACGAACTATTCCGGGATTCCCTGGATAATCTCAGGGAAATTGTCCAGATTTCAACCGGTACTGGAATCAGCAGTGCCCTGCAGGTGGCACACAGTTATATGACAAAAAACATTGATGGCGAGGGGGCTATTATACTTATCAGCGATATGGATACCAGTGCGGCAGAGTGGGGCAAAATTATTTCAGAAATCAACAAGATGAGGCTGGAGGGCATCCGCAGTTATATGATAACCCCCTACGATTCCGAAACTATTGCCAAGATAGCAGCATCTGGTGGTGGACTGGGAAGGGGAGGAGGCGTCGATATTTCAGAGGCCAGTGAACTGTATATTGTCTCCATGAACGATAAAGCCGGTATTAATGCCATATGCCAGGACATTATGACGATGCAAATGTCATTAATCAGGCAGGATGTGGGGAAGTTACAGCAGAGTTTAATCCCGTATTTAGTTATTCCGGCACTGGGAATCATCGGCCTGTGTCTTGTTCTCGGTGAAACCAGTTTTCGCAAAATACCATAATAATGCAAAAGGAAAAGGAGAAAGCGATGAGGAAGAAGGACAGTAAAACGACTACCATAGTTTCTTTTATAAAGAAGGCATGGATGAGCCTATTATTAATTGTTATTGCTGTTGTTATGGTCGGCGTTGGCTTTTATTTCAACTCGAATGCTTACTGGCAAAACAAAGCCGATATCAGCCTGTTTAATATGGGTATAGAGGCATTTAATGCCGGTGATAAATTACTGCCGGCTACTGCTGACCGCCCTGAGGAGCGGGCGGCTATGAGAGCGGTAGCCTATTTACAAAAGGCGTATACGGATAGTAAAGATGAGAACCTCAGGGCTTTAGCTCTTTACGATATAGGTACGGTGA
>JAAYNN010000061.1 GCA_012520835.1 Dehalococcoidales bacterium | reverse complement strand
GGCTTCGCCTCAGAATGACAATTGTGTGGCTACTCCGCACAACGAAGTTTCTATTTGTCATGCCGAATTCGTGAATCCCGACAGGTCGGGACGGATAAATCGGGATTTCATTCCGGCTCGCCGTAATTCAACATCCGGGGCGGGGTTAAAAATCCCGCAAGCCATTCGTGATTAAATGGAAGCCGTTCGTGGAGCCTGTCCTGAGGTTCTCGAAGGAAGCTTGTCGAACCATAACGGTGGCGGAGTAGTTAAACAGACCTTTCCCGTTCGTTTGACCCTTCGACAAGCTCAGGGCGAACGGAATATGGTAATCAAGCTCGGTGAACGGAAGATAGAAATCCCGATGTTATCGGGCGATAGATAATAGGGAAATATTCATAAAATATACAAAAATATTAAAATTGAACTCAGACGCTGGCTGTCTTCTTAATATTAAAGTATCCATTGCATATTTAAGGATAAATCTTTAAGAAAAAGAGGATAAGGGCGTATCTTGAGGAGGTAAAAGGGAAAAGAGAGAGGTAATCTTATGGAAATAAGTCAGTTGGAAAACAAGACCAGGGAAGAATTGCTGGAACTGGCGAGGGAAAGCGGTCTTACCAGTTGCTCGGGATTGCGCAAACAGGAAATCATGATGCGGTTGTTGCAGGCCAGCGCCGAACAGCAGGGGAATCTCTTCTGCAGCGGCATTCTGGACATCATGGCTGACGGATACGGCTTCCTCAGGCAGAGCACACTGCTGCCCAGTTCGTCCGATATCTATGTCTCGCAGTCGCAAATACGCCGTTTCGGCTTGCGCACCGGCGATTACGTGGTGGGGCAGGGCAGGCCGGCCAAGACAGGCGAAAAATACTACAGCCTGCTCAGGGTAGAAGCCATCAACGACCTCAATCCCGAAATCTCCAAGACGCGTCCCTTTTTCAATTCACTGACTCCGATTTATCCGGATAAGATGCTCGATCTGGAAACCACCCCCGACAACCTCTCCACCCGCCTTATCAACCTGATTGCGCCGGTGGGGCGCGGGCAGCGCGGTTTAATCGTAGCTCCCCCCAAGGCCGGCAAGACGATGCTCTTAAAGAAAATCGCCAATGCCGCCACCACCAATTACAGCGATGTCAGCCTGATCGTTTGCCTTATCGGCGAGCGCCCGGAAGAAGTTACCGATATGAAACGCTCCGTCAAGGGGCAGGTGATTGCCGCTACCTTCGATGAGCCGGTGGAAAACCACACCCGCGTAGCGGAACTGACGCTCGATATCGCCAAGAGAATGGTGGAAGCCGGCAAGGACGTGCTTTTAGTGCTTGACGGCATCACCCGCCTGACCCGTGCCTATAATCTGGCGATGCCTTCCAGCGGGCGTACCCTGTCCGGCGGCATCGACCCGGTGGCTTTGCATCCTGCCAAGAAGTTCTTCGGGGCGGCGCGCAATGTCGAGGGCGGCGGCAGTTTAACCATACTGGCGACCTGTCTGGTGGATACCGGCAGCCGCATGGACGACCTGATTTATGAAGAATTCAAGGGCACCGGCAACATGGAACTGCATCTCGACCGCCGTTTAGCCGAGCGCGGCATCTTCCCGGCTATCGATATCAACCGCTCCGGCACCCGCCGCGACGACCTTTTGATGGATCCGGATACGATCAGGCAGGTGCAGCTCCTGAAACGCATGATGTCCTTGATTTCCGCCGATTCCGCCAGTTCCGTGGAAACCACCGAGCGCATACTGGAACGCCTGCGCAAGACGCGCACCAATGCCGAATTCCTTTCTTCGCTGGCAAAAGAAAAATAAGGCGCATTCAGGGCATACATTATATATATGTATATGGGATAAAAGCTTTCCTTTACCGGAAGGCTTTTCGGTTTTTAAGGCGCTGTCATTGAGGCACTGTCATACTGAATTCGTGTCCTTCGTCAGGCTCTGGATGTGCGGATATTGTCAGAGCATTATCGAGGGGTGTTGAGTTCCGTAGTTCGGAACGAAATCCCGACAGGTCGGGATCGAACCATAACGGCG